>JBEAXD010000061.1:0-7029 GCA_041159995.1 Actinomycetota bacterium
CGCCAGCAGCAGGTCCTCGCCTACATCGACGAGGTCGTGCGCCACCGGGGGTACCCCCCGAGCGTGCGGGAGATCGGCGAGGCCGTCGGCCTCTCGTCGAGCTCGACGGTCCATGCCCACCTCGCCGCCCTCCAGGACAAGGGCTACCTGCGGCGGGACCCGTCGAAGCCGCGGGCGATGGAGGTCACCTTCGACCCGGGTTCGGGCAACACCGCCGATCGACGCCCGGTGCGCCACGTCCCGCTCGTCGGCGACGTCGCCGCCGGCACCGGGGTGCTCGCGGCCGAGCACTTCGAGGAGTCGCTGCCCCTGCCGGAGGACTTCACCGGAGACGGCACGCTCTTCATGCTGCGGGTGCGCGGCGAGTCCATGATCGAGGCCGGCATCCTCGACGGTGACTACGTCGTCGTGCGCCAGCAGGCCACGGCCGACGCCGGCGACACCGTCGTGGCCGGGATCCCGGGCGACGAGGCCACGGTGAAGACCTTCCTCTCCCGCAAGGGCAAGGTGGTGCTCCGGCCGGAGAACCCCACGATGGAGGAGATGGTCTTCGAGCCGGGCGAGGTCACGATCTACGGCAAGGTCGTGACGGTGCTGCGCCGCCTCTGATCGGTGGCGTCGACCTACGCGGGTGCGTCGATGAGCCCGAGGAACCGGGCGAGCACGGCGTAGCAGGCGTCGAGTTCGATCCGGTCCACGAACTCGTCGCGCGTGTGCGCGACCTGCGGGTCGCCGGGACCGAAGTTGAGGGCGGGGATGCCGCGGCTCGCGAACCGGGCCACGTCCGTCCAGCCGAGCTTCGGCCGCGTGGCGAGATCGTTGGTCCCGATGAACTCCGCGATGAGCGGGTTCCAGAGGTTCGGCGGAGCCGGCGGCGAGAGGTTGATGACCTCGATCGTGTCGGCGCCCTCGAGCAGTGCCGACACCTGGCCGAGCGCCTCCTCCCCCGTCCAGCGCGGCGCGATCCGTCGGTTCACACGCAGGCGGGCCTCGTCCGGCACGACGTTGTTCGCCACGCCCCCTGAGACGTGCACCGCTTCGAGGCTCTCCCGGTACTCCAAGCCGTCGACGAGCACGGTCTCGGACTCGTGGGCCGCGATGCGATCGAGCACGGGACCGAGCTTGTGGATGGCGTTGGACCCCATCCAGGGTCGGGCCGAGTGGGCCCGTTCGCCGTGGAAGGTCGCCTCCACCACGAGCGCGCCCTGGCAGCCCGCCTCGACCCATGCGCCGGTCGGCTCCATGAGGATGGCGAGGTCGGCCTCGAGCAGGCCGGGTGCGAGGTCGAAGACCTGGCGCAACCCGTTGTGCTCGTCGGCGACCTCCTCGGCCACGTAGAACGCGACCGTGAGGTCGAAGCGCAGACGATCGCCGAGCGCGTGCGCGGCCTCGGCGATCGTGAGCATCACCGCGAGGCCGCCCTTCATGTCGGCCGCGCCGAGCCCGTGGAGGCGGTCCCCCTCGATGCGGGGCGCCCCGTTGCCGTTCACCGGCACCGTGTCGAGGTGCCCGCCGAGCAGCACCCGGGTGTCGAGACCCCTGCTGGTCCGGGCCACGACGTTGTCGCCGACCCGCTCGATGGCCAACGACGGCGCCCGCTCGTGCAACCGGGCCTCGACCAGATCGGCCAGGGCGCGCTCGTCGAGGGAGACCGACGGGACCGCGATGAGGTCCGCGGTGAGGGCGAGCAGATCGGTCGCCATCAGGTCGCGACGCCGCCCTCGCGCAGGATGTCGTTGAGCTTCGACTTGTCGTGGCGCTCACCCTCGGTGAGCCGCTTGACCACGAGGACACAGGGCAGCCCGAACTCGCCCCCGGCGAAGGTGCGGGGGCGGGTCGCGTAGACCGCCACGCACCAGTCCGGCACGACGCCGCGGGAGATCTCCTCGCCGGTCTCCGCGTCGATCACGGGGATCGAGGAGGTGAGGACGCACCCGGCGCCGAGCACGACCCCCGAGCCGACCCGGGCGCCGTCGGCGACGATGCAGCGCGAGCCGATCATGGTGTCGTCACCGATCATGACCGGGGCGGCCTGCGGGGGCTCGAGCACCCCGCCGATGCCGACCCCGCCCGACAGGTGGACCCGTTCGCCGATCTGCGCGCAGGAGCCGACCGTGGCCCACGTGTCGACCATCGTGTCGGCCCCGACGTTGGCCCCGATGTTCACGTAGGACGGCATCATCACGACGCCCGGAGCGAGGTGCGCGCCCCATCGGGCCGAGGCCCCGGGGACGACGCGCACGCCGGCACCCGCGTAGTCGTGCTTGAGCGGGATCTTGTCCCGGTACTCGTAGGGGCCGAGCTCGGTGGTGGCCATGTCCGAGAGCGGGAAGAGCAGGAGGATCGCCTGCTTGAGCCACTGGTGGACGACGACCTCGCCGTCGACGATCTCGGCGACCCGGGCCGCACCCGAGTCGAGGAGCTCGATGGCCTCGTGGACGGTGGCCCGCGCCTCCGCCACCGGCATGACGGCGGCGAGGTCGGACCGGGAGGCCCAGAGGGATTCGATGCGCTGCTGGAGGGTCACGGGCCCAACCCTACGACGGGCACCGCCCTCGGATCCGCCTCGTATCCGCCGACCGGGCGACGGCCCGCGCGCCCGGCGCCGGGATCAGGACCCGGTGTGGGCGTCGAGTCGTTCGAGCGCCAGCTCGAGGCGAGCGTCGGGCTGGGTGAGGGCGAGACGGGCGTGCCCGACCCCGGCCGCACCGTAGAGGTCACCCGGCGCGACCACCGTGCCCGCGGCGTCCGCGAGGTGAGCCGCGATGCCCCAGCCGTCGAGGTCGTCCGTGCTGCGCAGCCACAGGTAGAAGAGCCCGGGCCCCCCGTCGTGGACGAGACCGTGGCGGGCGAGCCCATCGAGCATGAGGGCGCGCCGCTTCGCGTAGCGGGCCCGCTGGGCCACCACGTGCTCGTCATCGGCGAGCACCGCGGCGGCGGCCGCCTGCACGGGACCCGGCACCATGAGCCCGGCGTGCTTGCGGACCTCGCCGAGGTACCCGACGATCGCCGGATCACCCGCGACGAACCCGGCCCGGAACCCCGCGAGGTTCGAGCGCTTCGACACCGAGTGCACGGCGAGCACACCCTCGGTGCCGCTCGCCACCGCGGTACCCGCGGTCTCGCCCTCACCCGGGAACTCGAGGTAGCACTCGTCGGAGGCGACGATCACGCCACGCTCGCGCCCCCACTCGACCGTCCGGGCCATCTCGGCCGGGCCGGCCACGGTCGAGGTCGGGTTGCCCGGGTAGTTGAGCCAGAGCACGAGTGCCCGGCGAGCATCGGCCGGGTCGATCGCATCGAGGTCGAGGTGCCAGTTCGCGTGCATCGGCACCGGGACCGCCCGCAGTCCGGCGAGCGTCGCGCCCATCTCGTAGGTCGGGTACGCGACCGCGGGGTACAGGATCGTGTCCCGCGACGGGTCGCGCAGCGCGAGGTGCCGGGGCAACGAGGCCACGAGCTCCTTCGTCCCGATGCAGGCGATGACCTCACGGCCCGGATCGACGATCGCACCCGTGCGCCGTTCGAGCCAGGCGGCCGCCGCATCGCGCAGATCCGGGGTCCCGATCGTCGGCGGGTAGGTGTTGCCGCCACCGCTCGCCGCGACGAGGGCGGTGCGGGCGATCTCGGGGATCGGGTCCACGGGGTTCCCGACCGAGCAGTCGATCACCCCTCCCGGCAGGGCATCCGCGGTCCGTTTGAGCGCGTCGAGCCGGTCCTGGGGGTACGGCGGGGGCACGAAGCCGGAGGTCGGCACGGGCTCCACGTTAGGCGTCGGATCGATCGGCGGGTGACGAGGTGCTCACGGGGCGGTGAACGCGGCGTAGCGCCCGGCGCTCGCCTCGGGGAGCCGGGCTCGGACCCGCACCGCCGTGGCCTCGTGCACCTCGACGAGCACCTCGCCGTCACGGTGGAGCGCGGCGAGCACGTCGCCCCGGTCGTAGGGCACCGCGAGCTCGACGATGTGGGCCAGCGCACGCAGCCGGCGCCCGATCAGCGCGATGAGCTCGTCGACGCCCTCGCCGGTGCGCGCCGAGACCCCGATCGAACCCGGCAGCTCGGCCAGCACCTCGTCGCGGGCGGCACCGTCGACCGTGTCGACCTTGTTGACCACGATCTGCTCGGGGAGTTCGGCGGCCCCCACCTCGGCGAGCACCCCGCGCACGGCACGCAACTGCCCGGCGATGTCCGTCGCGCCCGCATCGACGACGTGGACGAGCAGATCGGCGTCGGCGACCTCCTCGAGCGTGGACCGGAACGCCTCGACGAGTTGGTGCGGCAGTCGACGCACGAAGCCGACGGTGTCCGAGACGAGGATCACCTCGCCCCCGGGCATGCGCAACCGGCGCGTCGTCGGGTCGAGGGTGGAGAACAGGCGATCCTCCACGAGCACGTCGGCCTCGGTGATGCGGTTGAGCAGCGTCGACTTGCCGGCGTTCGTGTACCCGACGAGCGCGACGGTCGGCATCGAGCGACGACGGCGGGCCTTGCGTTGGGTCTGGCGGGTACGACCGACCTCGACGAGTTGGCGCTCGAGGCGGGTGACCCGCTGCTGGATGCGCCGGCGGTCGACCTCGAGCTGGGTCTCGCCCGGACCCCGGGTACCGATGCCGCCACCCTGCTGGGACAGCGAGGTCCCCCGCCCGCGCAGGCGCGGGAGGCGGTACCGCAACTGGGCGAGTTCCACCTGGAGCATGCCCTCCTGGCTCCCCGCGTGCTGGGCGAAGATGTCGAGGATGAGTGCGACGCGGTCGACGACGTCGACGTTGAAGATGCGCTCGAGGTTTCGCTGCTGGGCCGGGCTCAACTCGTCGTCGAAGATCACGACGTCCACGTCGAGGGCCTGCGCGAGCTCGCGCAGTTCCTCGGCCTTGCCCTTGCCGATGTAGGTCGCCGGATCCGGCGTGTCGCGTCGCTGCAGCACGATCTCGACCGCGTCGGCGCCCGCGGTGTCGGCGAGCAGGGCGAGCTCGGCCAGCGACTCCTCGGCCTCCTCCACGTCCCGGGTGCCGTACCCGGTCCCGATGAGCAGGGCCCGCTGCCGGACGACGTCGAAGTCGGTCTCGGTCGCGGTGAGGCGCCGCCCGGTACGCCCCTCGTGCCGACGGGTCACGTGACCTCGAGCTCGTACGTGGCCGTCTCGACGACCGGTCCCGTGAGTCGGATGCTCTCGCCGAGCTCGACGATGAGGTCGCCGCCCGGGACGTGCACCGTGACCCGGGAACCGACGAACCCGCGTCGGTGCGCGACTGCTGCTGCCGCGCACGCTCCGGTGCCGCAGGAGCGCGTCTCGCCCACGCCGCGCTCCCACACCCGCATCGTGATGGCATCGCGCTCGCCTGGTGTGCGCGAGATGAATTCCACGTTCGTGCGGTTCGGGAACCGCGGGTCGTGTTCGAGGACGGGTCCGTGCTCCAGGACCGCCGCAGTGCTCGGATCGTCGACGACGAGCACCCAGTGCGGATTGCCCATGCCGATCGCATCACCCTCGTAGCGGACCCCGTCGACCGCGACCGCGATGCCCGTGGTCGCGGCCGCGGTGGTCGGGATGCTCGCCCCGTCGAGCACCCGTGCACCCAAGTCGACCGTCGCCGCAGCGAGCACCCCGTCGGCACCCATTGCGAGATCGAGCGTGCGCCGACCCGCGGCCGTGTCGACCGCGAGGCGCACGCCGTCCCCGAGTCCGAGCCCGTGCGCGACGTGGGCGAGGGTGCGGATGCCGTTGCCGCTCATCTCGGCGTCAGTGCCGTCGGCGTTGACGAGGCGCATGGTGCAGTGCGCGTCCGAACCGGCCTCCGGCGTGCCGAGGAGGATGAGCCCGTCGGCCCCGCCGAACCGCGCGGGTGCGCAGAGGTCCGGCGCCATCGACGCCAACCGGGAGGCGAGCGCGTCCTCGCCGCGCACGTCGACGACGAGGAAGGTGTTCTCGGTGGCGTGGAGGTGGTGGACCGTGACCGTCATGTCGCCCCCCACCATGCCAGCAACGCGGGGCCGACGTCGGAGATTTCGCGGGCCGCCCCGAACCAGGTGATGCGGGGGTCCCGCCGGAACCACATGCGCTGGCGGCGGGCGAAGGACCGGGTGCGGCGCACCGCGGTGTCGAAGGCCGCCGCGAGCGCGGCCTCGCGTTCGGCCCCGGGCGCGTCGAGCGCCTCCTCGAGTTCCTTGTACCCGATGGCCTGCCGGGCCGTTCGGGACCAGCCCCGGGGGTCGGACCGCAGCCGTTCGACCTCGGCGACGAGTCCGGCCGCCCGCATCGCTGCGAACCGCTCGGTGATGCGCTCGTTCACGACCTCACGGGGCAGCCAGAGGCCGGCGACGCGCACCGGGAACGCAGTGGGTCCGTACCGGTCGAGTCCCGGCCCGAAGGAGGAGAACGGTTCCCCGGTGCGCTCGATCACCTCGAGGGCGCGCACGATCCGGCGCACGTTGTGGGGGTCGATGCGCGAGGCCGCGAGCGGGTCGAGCGCCTCGAGGCGCGCGTACGCCGCCGCGACCCCGCCCGGCGCCGCGGTGCGGGCCTCGATGTCGGCCCGGAGGGCGAGGTCCTCGCCCGGGAACCGGAGATCGTCGAGGACCGCCTGCACGTAGAGCCCGGTCCCACCGACGAGCAGGGCCCGATGCCCACGCGCCTCGATGTCGGCGACTGCGGCACGCGCCTCGGTCTGGAAGCGCTGGACCGACCACGACTCCCACGGGTCGGCCACGTCGATGAGGTGGTGCGGCACCTCGGCCCGGACCGTTGCGTCGACCTTCGCCGTCCCGATGTCCATCCCCCGGTACACCTGCATCGAATCGACCGAGACGACCTCGAGATCGTCGAAGGTGCGCGCGGCGAGGAGCGCGAGGTCGGACTTGCCCGAGGCGGTCGGCGCGACGAGCGCGAGGTGCTCCACCGCCCCGCTCGGCGCGACGCTCACCCGGCAGTCGAAGCTCGTCCACTTCACCGCCCCCGAGGGCATTGCGCTCCCGCCGGGCACCTACGCCGAGGCCCGCATCACCCGTGGCGCCCCGGAGCCAGTGCGGGGC
>JBEAXD010000062.1:0-5143 GCA_041159995.1 Actinomycetota bacterium
GGACCTGATGGCGGTCGGCCGAGCGGATGACCTCGCTCAGGTCGTCCACGGACACCAGGACGTGGCCGCCGTCGACCGTGGCGGTGACCTCGATCGGCGACCCCGTTGCGAACTTCGACGCGTTGTGGATGAGTCCGTGGACGACCACGGCGCCGGCGTGCCCCGCGGCGAGCGGGAGCTGATCTTCGAACGCGGGTGGCGGGGTTCCCGGGACGGGGACGGATTCGGCCTCGGACTCTCGATCGCCCGCGAGCTCATGACCGCGTCCGACGGAGACCTGTGGGTCGCCCCGCGCCCGGGAGGCGGCGCACGATTCACGGCCAGCCTCCCAGCGTGGACCGGGCTGTCGTCCGTCGAGAGCCCGGGGATCACGGGCGCGGCGGAACCGTCCCCCGAGCTGAGCGACGAGGACCGTGCGCTGGCCCGGCGGCGTCTCGGCGGCTCGGAGGGCATCCGGTGAGCGGGCCGGAGGTCTCCGGCCTCGTCATCCTCGATGACCACGAACTCCTCGCCCAGTCCCTCGCCCTCGCGTTCACGCGGGACGGCATCCACGCCACGGTGCTCGCGCCGACCGACGATGCCACCATCCTCGCCGCCATCGACACGGCGCGGCCGGCGCTCGTGCTCCTCGACCTCATGCTCGGGGACATCGGAGCGTCCCTCCCGCTCATCGAGCCGATCCGAGCCCTCGGTGCCGACGTGGTGATCATGACCGGCGAGGAGAATCCGATCGCGTGGGCCGAGTGCTTCGAGGCCGGCGCCGCCGACGTCGTGAGCAAGTCCGAGGCCTTCGAGACCCTCGTGGAACGGATCAGTGCGATCGCCGCCGGACGCAACGCCCACACCGAGGGGCGTCGAACCGAGTTCCTCGCACTGCTGCGGGAGCACCGCCGTTCCGAGACGGTGCGCCTCGAGCCGTTCGAACGACTCACGGCCCGGGAACGCGAGGTGCTCGCCTACCTCATGGAGGGTGTGGCCGCCGAGGAGATCGCGGAGCGGACCTTCGTCGCACTGGCCACGGTGCGGAGCCACATCCGGTCGATCCTCACGAAACTCGGGGTCAACTCCCAGCTCGCCGCCGTCGCGGCCGCCCGACGAGCCGGATGGGTCCCGCCTCCGCTCGAGACGCCGGAATCCCGTTGAACGTCGGGGGCGCGGTCGCACAGACCGTGCGAAATGTCACGGATCGCAGCGGAACGCCCTCGCGCGATCCACGAAATCCTCAGAATTGCGCATGACCGACCCTGCGCCACCAGCCATGATGGTGGACGCCCCCGGTTGACCGGGCGGCCAACCGTCACCCCGTCACCCTTTCAGCACCAGGAGCACCCCATGGACCGCATGACCGAGCTGTACATCAAGTCCCGCAACGCCGTCGCCGCGAAGGCCTCGGCCGAGGACGGTGCGACCGCCGTCGAGTACGGCCTCATCGTCGCCCTCATCGCCGCGATCATCGTGGCGGTCGTCGCCGTGCTCGGCACGACCATCCGCGACGCCTTCCAGAGCGTCGTCGACGCGCTCTGATCCATTCCGGCACCCCTCAGGGGTGTGGACCTCGGCGGGGCGCCGGACCGGTACGATGCCGGACCGGCGTCCCTCGCCGTTTCCGGGCCCATGTGACCGAGCTCGATCGCCCCGGGACCGAGCTCCCGCAGTTCGACCCGGCCATCCGATGGACGTCGGCCCACACAGATTCGATCGGACAGATCTGCACGATGATGAACGAGGACGGGCAGAGGGACGCACGACTCCGCGAACGCGGTGCGGCGGCGGTCGAGTTCGCACTCGTCCTCATCCCGCTCCTCCTCATCCTGTTCGGCACCATCTACTTCGCGCTCTACTTCAACGCCCGTCAGGGTGCCCAGGCCGCGGCCCGAGAGGGCGCGCGCGTGGCGTCACTGCGGCGCGGGAGTGCGGCCGACGCCTGCGCCCGGGCGCAGAGTGCGCTCGCCGGCGTGGCGATCGAGAACCCGACCGTCTCCGTGGGATCCACCCCCGAGGCGTCGAGTGGCTGCGGATCGACGACCTTCGTCTGCGCCGGCTCGACCGCCGGGAGCGCCGCCGACGCGTACGTCAAGGTGAGCGGCGAGGTGACCTTCGCGATCCCACTCTCCATCACCGGACCGATCTCGGTGACCACCACGGCGAGGTTCCGATGCGAATGATGCGCCCCCCGACCCCGTTCCGATCCGGTGAAGGGCAGCACGGAGCCGTCGCCGTGCTCGTCGCGCTCCTGGCCGTCGTGCTCATGTCGCTGCTCGCGTTCGCCATCGACCTCGGGTACGCCTGGCAGACCCAGCGGAGCATGGTCAAGGCCACGGATGCTGCCGCCCTCGCCGCCGCACGCAGCGCGCGGGATGCTGCGATGGCCAACGGGCGCGGACTCGCCAACGGCACCTGCCCCAGCGAGATCGCATCGACGGCCGACCAGTACCTCGACGCGAACCGATCGGGCGCGTCGATGAGCCCGGACGGGTTCTGCGTGCTCGCCGGAGTACCCGATGCCAACGGCGTGCCCCGATCGATCAGCGGTTCGGCCGGCCTCGTGACGGTGCGGGGAACCACGACTGCGAACTTCGCCTTCTCGCGCATCTTCGGGCTCGATTCGACCCGGGTCCACGCCTCCTCGACGGTGCAGTGGGGCACCGCACCGCTGCTCCCGATGATCGCCTGTGACGTCCGTGGCAACAACGGGGTCTCGGGCTGGATCGACACGCCGACCGCACCGGAGCAGTTCAGCCAGCTCTGGAGCGGCTCGGATGCCTCGACCCTCTGCTCGGCGGACGGCGGGGGCAACTCCGGCGCCGGCGAGTACGGCATGGTCGACTTCAACAGCCGACCCACCACCGAGAACGACTTCAACACGTGTCGCGCGTCCCAGACCACCGCCGACACCCGGTACCAGACGATCACGTTGCCGGGGGACCTCGTCAACTGGATCGACGACGGGTACAGCGGATCCGTCGCGAACGGCCAGTACTTCTGCGGCCGGGTCGGCCAGACCTACGGCGCATCGGTGGACCAGGCCCTCTGCCGACTCCGCGGCAAGCAGGCCGCGGTGCTCGTGGTGGACGGCGTGAACTTCGATCGCAAGGACTTCAACAACGGCAACGGCACCGTCGCCTCGGCCAAGCAGTGGATCATGCGGGTCAAGGGCGTCGCCCTCGTCCGCATCGACGACTACACCGATCTGGGCCGCAACGACCGCTGCGGCGCGCTCGGGTACGCCGCCGGGCCTCGGGGTCCGAGGCCGCAGCACCGTCGCTCGTTCCGAGCGACGCCGGTGGTGGCGCGCCGCAGTGCCAACGCCATCGGCAACCTCTCCATCGCGCAGGGCCCGCCCGCCTGGCCCGCCACCGTGACCCAGAACCAAGCGGTGACGCTCACCGTCACGGTCACCAACGCCACGGACTCGAACCTCGGCAACATGGTGGTCCGCTTCAAGGTGACGGAGACCGCCTCCATCCCCACCGGGTGCACCTCCGTCATCGACCCGACCTTCCCCACCGGCAACGTCTTCGACTGTCCCCTCAAGCAGACTGCGAAGAACAAGACGGTCACGCAGGACTTCACGCTGCCCACCTCGCAGCTGGGACCGGTCACGGTGACGGCGACGGTCACCAGCGCGACGGTCGATGACTCGGCTCCGTCCGACAACACGACGTCGAAGACGATCACGGTCACCGCACCCAGCACGACGACGACCTCGTCGACCACGACGACCTCATCGACCACGACCACGACCCTGCCGCCGACGACGACGTCGACCTCGCCGAGCAGCCAGTTCCGTCGCCTCACCCTCACCTTCTACGACGCACTCGTGGGCCCGGGCACCGTGTACAACGCCACGTCGGCGTTCCCGACGTACGAGATCTGCGACGTGAACCTGAACACCGCATCGCTCGCGGCCGCGCCCCCGCGCTGCCGCTGAGCGGAACCCCCGACCCGACCCGAACCGGAAGGAACCCACGTGAATCGAAAGACCGGTGGCATCATCGGCGCCGTCGTCCTCGCCCTCATCGGGGCGGTGCTCGTCATCGCCTACGCACGGGGCGCGGACGAGCGCGCCGAGTCCGGCACCAAGGTCGTGGCCGTGTACACGGTGCGCACCGAGATCCCGGCCGGGACGCCGACCGTCGACCTCGGCGACCGGGTCGGACGCACGGACCTCCCGAGGAAGGCCGTGGCCGAGGGAGCGATCACCAACCTCAACCAGATCAAGGGCCTCGTCGCCGGCGCGCTGCTCGTCCCGGGCGAGCAGCTCGTCCGGGCACGCTTCACCACCCCCTCGGCCTTCCAGGCCTCGGGGAGCGGCGTGTCCGTCCCCGACGGGTTCCTCACCACCACGATCTCCCTCGAACCGCAGCGCGCGATCGGCGGCGTGCTGACCCCCGGGGTGACGGTGGCGGTGAGCGCGTCGTTCGCCGGCGGCGACGGCGGACCGGCCCAATCGGGCATCATCCTCCAGAAGGTGCTCGTGACGAACGTGCAGGTCGCCGATCCGACCACGGTCGAGACGACCGACACCACGACCGATGCGAGTCGGCCCGGAGCGTCCCCGCAGGGCGCGCTCCTCGTCACGCTGGCACTCCCGGCGAACGAGGTCACCCGCCTCGTCTACGCGGCCGAGCACGGCACGATCTGGCTCTCGACCGATCCGCGCGACGCGCCGGCGGCCCCGGGTGGCGCCGTGGCGAGGAACGGCATCTATCGATGAGCGACGTCTACCTCGCCACCGCGGACCGCGATTGGGAACTGCGCGTCCGGGATGCCTTCGCCGGATCCTTCGCCGGGGAGATCGGCTCGTGGGCGTTCGCCACCCACGGGCCCGACCTCGACGCCATGGTCCGGGAGATCGCTTCACTCGGCGTCGGTGTGGTGGTGGTGGGACCTGACCTCGACGAGGGCCAGGCCCTGGACCTGTGCGCCCGCATCGACGAGGCACACCCCGAGGTGTGCGTCCTGCTGGTCGCGCCACCTGACGCGGACCTGTTCCAGCGGGCTCTGCGCGCCGGGGTCCGGGACGTCGTGGACCCCGAGGCGCCGTCGGCGGAGATCCGCTCGGCCATCGAGCGGGCCCGCGAGACCACCGAACGGCGCCGATCGAACGTCGCGGCGGCCACCGCAGCCCAGCTCACCCCGA
>JBEAXD010000072.1:0-9903 GCA_041159995.1 Actinomycetota bacterium
GCACATGATCACCCGCAACGACGGTGAGGGCGTCGTCGTCACGATGGCCGACGGCTCCGAGGTGCGCATCACGGTCCTCGACGGCGCGAACGTGTGCTTGGGCGTCGACGCACCGCGGGCCGCCCGTGTCGAGCGCACGGAAGTGGAGGCCAGCCGACTCCGTCACCCGTCGCAGCCTCGACTGCGCGCCCTCTGAACCCACGCTCCGCTCGGCCCCGGCGCGCAGGACCGCAGGATCCGGAGCGCGACCGACGCGTGCACACCGGGGACGGCGGCTCCAACGCCGGCCCCGGCGCCGCGGGCGCAGACTTCAGACGCGTTGCTGGCGGTCGGTGACGTCGACGACATCGCTCCGGGCGTTGCTGAGCAACCAGAACGCACCGATCACGAGGCCACCCCAGCCGGTGAGCGTCAGCACGAGGGCCCAACCGATCCAGCGGCGCTTGTGGTGGCCGGAGATCCGGTAGGCCCGACGCGGGTACCGCCACATGTCGACGAGGGCGAGGAGGCCCGCCGGGACGCCGAGGACGTACCCGAAGATGATCGTCGTCGTCATGTGCGCGTCCGACCCTCTGCGAACGATGCCGCGACGCGCGGGCGCGCGCCGGTCAGTCGCCGAGCGTGATCGTCTCCCCGCCGGACGCCGAACCCGAGGCGGTGCGAGTGCGAGTCCGCCGAGCCACAGCTCCGCAGACCTCGGCGCCCGAGAACAGGACGGCGCTCGAGATCATGGTCGGGCCGAACACGAGCAGGAACATCATCCAGTTGAAGGCCCGTGCCTGCCCGGCGACCAACCGCACCGGCTGCTGGTTCATGTTCGTGACGCGGTAGGCCTGGTCGACCCCGGAGGGGACCGTGAAGGTGATCGCTCCGATGTAGACGCCGAGGAACACGCCCACCATCAGGCCGATGCCGGCCACGAGCACGGCGGCGATGCGCAGCCGCTGCTGGGCGCGACTCGCTCCGGACTTCGGCGGGGACGGCATGGGTCGCAGGTTACGCCGCCGACGCGTGGAACGCGAGGAATGCGAACTCCGACTACTCGGCGCCACCGGACCGCCCGAAGAGTTCCTCGACGTCCTCGCGCCGGTACCGACGGTGACCCCCGGGGGTGACGATCGCCCGGAGGCGACCCTCGGTCGCCCATCGGGCCACCGTCGAGACGTGGACGCGGAACAACGCCGCCACCTCGCCCGGCGTCATCAGGCGTTCAGGTCGTGCCGTCGGTTCCGTCATCGCCGTCCTCCGTGCACCGCGCCCGGAGCGGACGCGCACGAACTCATCTCCCGCGGATCGGCACCTGCCCCGGCGATCGGTACGGACGCGTTTCATCATGCCCCATCCGAGCGGGTGCCCGTGGGAATTCCCCGAAGATTTTTCGGATGGAACCCCGAGGTCGGATCCGCCGGGGCTGCCCGCCCAGCCGGCTCGCTAACCACGCCTCCGCCCGCCCGACGACCACGCCCCCGTGGAGGATCCATGCCGTCCGAAGCCCTCGCCACCGCCGAACGGGCCCTCCTCGACGAGCGCCGTCCCCTCACCCGGGCCGAGGCGATCGCGGTGGCCCAGGAGCCTCTCGACCTGCTGCCCGATCTGGTGGCCCTCGCCCACCGTGTGCGGCTCGAGTACTGCGGGGATTCGGTCGAGCTCGAGAGCCTCATCAACGCGAAGTCGGGCGCCTGCCCCGAGGACTGCGCCTTCTGCTCCCAGTCGGTGAAGTTCGACACCGGCGTCGACGTGTACGCGTTCCTCGACCTCGAGGAGGTGCTCGCCGCCGCCCACGCCACCCGCGCCGCGGGGGCCACGCAGTTCTGCATCGTCGTCGCCGTGCGCGGCCCCTCCGAGCGACTGCTCGACAAGGTGATCGAAGCGGTGGACGCGGTGCACGCCCAGACCGGTCTCGAGGTGGCGTGCTCCCTCGGACTGCTGACCCCCGCCCAGGCGCAACGCCTCGCCGACGCGGGCGTGCGGCGGTACAACCACAACCTCGAGGCGCCGCGGGCACGGTTCCCGGAACTGTGCACGACCCACACCTACGACGACCGCGTCGAGACGGCTCGCCTCGCGATCGATGCCGGGATGGAGCTGTGCTGTGGCGGCATCCTCGGTATGGGCGAGACCCTCGAACAGCGCATCGACTTCGCGTTCGAACTCGCTGAGCTCGGACCGTGCGAGGTCCCGATCAACCTGCTCGACCCCCGTCCGGGCACCCCACTCGCCGACCACGAGACCATGTCGGCCCGCGAGGCGCTGCAGGCGATCGCCCTGTTCCGACTCATCCTCCCAGCCGCATGGCTGCGCTTGGCCGGCGGTCGCGAGCGCGTGCTCGGCGAACTGCAGGGCATGGGGCTGCTCGCCGGCGCGAACGCCCTGATCGTCGGGAACTACCTCACGACGACCGGCCGCTCCCCCGAGGCGGACCACGCGCTGCTCGAGGCGCTCGGCATGCCGGTGGCCGAGGGGCCGGGCGAGGGCCGCTTCGTGGTGGATGCGACCGGCTCGCACGCGCTCCCGGCGAAGCCGACGCGCCGCACGATCCCCGTCACCACGGCCTGACCCGGCGCCGGCCGAACCCGCTCCGGCGGGGCAGAGCTCAGTCGAGGTGGGCGGTGTCGTTGAACCCGAGCATGCACGGGGCGCCCTGCCGCAGCCCGATCCGCGAGATCGAGGCGACCTCCACGAACATGCGCCAGGCCATGGTCTCCGGCGCACCGAGCGCCCAGGTGAGCGCGGCCTTGATCGGGGACACGTGCGTCACCGCGATCACCGTTCGGTCCGCGGTGAGCCACTCCCCCATCGCGGCGCCGACCCGTCGGGACACGTCGCGGAGGCTCTCGCCCTCCGGTGGGCGGAAGTCGGGATCGGTACGCCAGGCCCGCCATGTCTCGATCGGGATCTCGGCCAGGGGCGTGCCGTCCCACGCGCCGTAGTCCATCTCCACGATGCGCTCGTCGATCTCGACCTCGAGGCCGAGACGAGCGGCGATGACCGTCGCGGTCCGCCGGGTCCGCTCGAGCGGGCTCGAGACGACCCGGGAGGCGCGCGTCGCCGTCAGCACGTCGCCGAGCCGACCGGCCTGCTCGAGCCCGAGCGCGGTGAGCGGGGGGTCGATGCGTCCGACGAGCAGGCCGTCGCGGTTCGCCTCGGTCTGCCCGTGCCGGGCGAGGACGATCACCGCCGCACCGGCTCGGTGAGGCGCCCCGTGCGCAGGAACACCGAACGCCGGCCGGCGTCGGCCAGCCCGCAGCGCGACCAGATCCAGCCGCAGCACGCGATCCCGATCCCCTCGGCGAGGACGAGCACCGTGAGCGGCGGCCAGAGCGAGACCGATCCGAACCCGTCGCCGATGAACGGCCAGAGGAAGACCTCGTCGTGGAGGAACGCGCCGGAGAGGAGCAGCCCGGCGAGGACGCCGATCGGGAGGCACAGGAGACGGCGGCGCAGCAGGCGCGACCGTCCGATCGTGCCCACCATCGTCGCGGCCAGGAGCGCGACGCCGAACAGGAGCGTGTGGCCGTACGCCATGTGCCCGAAGGGCAGATCGAGGATGAGCGGCGTCAGCGCACCGACCGCGACGAGCCGGTGGTCGAGGCCGCTCGAATCGAAGACGACGAGCACCGAGACGATGGATGCACCGACGTACCAGACGAGCACCGCGATCACCCGGCCGCGTCGAGGGCCGCGTTCACGAGCGCGTCGGCGTCGACGTTGAACTCACGACGCACGTGGAGGAGTTCATGGGACTCGAACCGTCCGAGCAGCGCTGCGGCTTCACGGTGCAGGGGTTGCAGGCCGGCGTTCCGCACGCGGTACCGCCCCTCGAGTTGGCGGATCAGCAGCTCGGAGTCGGCCCGGACGAGCACCGTGGTCGGCGTGAACGGGAGCGCGGCCTCGAGTCCGGCGATGAGGGCCCGGTACTCGGCCACGTTGTTCGTGGCCACGCCGATGGTCTCGCTCACCGATGCGAGGACGACCGGTGGCTCGACGGACACATCGAGGACGACCGCGCCGATCGCGGCCGGCCCCGGGTTCCCCCGCGAACCGCCATCGCAGAACACCGCGACCGTCGGGACGTGGCGCGCCCCCGCCTCGTGGATCATGGGACGAGGATCGCGCCGCAGTTGTCGCAACGGGCCTCGCCGGCCACGCCCCGGCGGATCGCGTCGATCTCGGTGGCCGGGATCGAGAGCCGGCACCCCTGACAGGTGTCGCCGACGAGCCGGGCCACCCCGACGCCGTTCGACATCGTGCGGATGCGTTCGTAGGTGTCCAGCAGGGACGTCGGGATCCCGCTCGTCGACGCGGCGCGCGCGCCGGCCTCGGCCTCGATCTCGGCATCGACCTCGGCCTCGGCCACCGCCAGAGCCCGTCGAGCCAGTTCGGCCCGTTCCGCCTCGACCGCACTCGCCGCCTCGGCGGCGCGCACCTCGGCCTCGAGGGCCTCCTGGGCCTCCATGAGTTCGAGTTCCCGATCCTCGAGCTCACGCTGGCGGGCCCGGAGGTGCTCGACGTCGGCCTGCAGTGCCTGGAGCTCCTTCACGGCCGTCACCGAGCCGGAGTAGAGGGTCCGATCGGCCTCGGCCGCACGATCCCGCACGGCCGCCACCTCGTCGTCGAGACGCTTGGCGTCCCGCGCCACCTCGTCCCGGCTCGCCCTGACCGCCGCGAGGCCCGGCGCGAGCGCGGTGAGCGCCGCCTCCGCCGCGGCGAGCTCGGTCCGGGCCTCCAGGTTCGCCCGCCGGTGCCGCAGCCGATCGAGCGCGAGATCGTGCTCCTGGACGATGAGGAGGAGCTCGAGGTCGGTCACGCGCCCGAGCCTAACGAAGCGGGCCGATCGGATCCGGAGGGCTCAACGAGGACCGGTCGTGCGCGCCACGGTCGTGGTGGTCGGCGCCGCGGTCGTCGTCGTCGTCTCCTCCGTGACCGTCGTCGTGGTGGTCGACGGGATCTCCCCGCTCGGACCACTCGGCCCGCTCGGACCGCTCGGCCCCGTCGCACCCGACGCCCCCGTGACGCCGGTCGCGGACGACCAGGGCACACCCCGCCCCTTCTCGGTGATCGGCGCGGGCTTGGGCCACCGGCTCGCATCGGGCGGGGTGAACTTCCGGATCGGCTTCCCGCGCAGCGCGGCCGTCATGAACTGCTTCCAGATCAACGCCGGGTAGGTCCCGCCGAACACGTCACCGAACCGGCCGACGTTCGTCATCGGGGTGTACGCGGCCGGGTCCCCCATCCAGACCGCAGCGACGAGTTGCGGCGTGTACCCGACGAACCACGCGTTCGTCTTGTCGTCGGTCGTCCCCGTCTTCCCGGCCGCGGGCCGACCGATGTCGGCTCGGGTCCCGGTCCCGTCGCGGATCACCCCGGTGAGGATGTCGGTCTCGGTGCGGGCCACCTCCACGTCGAGGACCCGACGACCACGGGGCGCCTCGTCGAAGATCACCTCACCGTCGCGGTCGAGCACCTTCGTGACGAAGACGGGATCGTGCCGCACACCCTCGGCAGCGAGGGTGCTGTACACGGTCGCCATCTCGAGCGGGCTCGCACCGATGGTGCCCAGGGTGATCGACGGGTAGGCCGGCACCTCACGACCGATCCCCATGCGGCGCGCCATCTCGGCGACCCGGGCCGGGCCCACGGCACCGATGAGCCGCGCGTAGGCGCAGTTGACGGACCCCACGGTCGCACTGCGCAACGAGTAGGTCCCGCCCCCGCCCTCGGCGTTGCGGGTCGTCCACGGTTCGTACCCGTCGATCCGCACCGTGCACGGGGACGCACCGCTGATCGTGTCCAGGGCCGAGTAGCCGTCCTCGAGGGCCGCAGCCAGCGTGATGACCTTGTAGGTCGACCCGGGCTGGCGCGCGCCCTGGGTCGCGAGGTTGAACTGCGAACGCTCGAATCCGGGACCGGCGACGAGCGCCTTCACCTCGCCGGTGGTCGGCTCCATCACCGCCATCGCCGCGGTGAATCGGGTCGTTGGCAGGGTGTCGTCGACCGCGGCCTGCGCCTCGTCCTGCATCCGCTGGTCGTAGGCGGTGGTGACCTTGAGTCCCCCCCGGAACACGAGGTTGTACCGCTCGCGCCGGGTCGGCGCGAGACGGGGATCCTCGAGGAGACGCCGCTGGACCTCGTCCACGTAGTAGTTCTTCGGCCGCAGGTCGGCGGCGGGCTTCGTCGCCGGGAGGGGCACGGCGTTCGCGTACTGCTCCTCCACCGTCGTGATGAGCCCGCGCTCGCGCATGCTGCGCAACACCTCGGCGCGCCGGGCCCGGGCGGCGTCGGGATCCGAGAACGGGTTGTCGCCCTCCGGATTGCGGATGAGCCCGGCGAGGAGCGCCGACTGCGCCACGTCGAGGCGCGAGGGTTGGGTCTGGAAGAACCGCTCGGCCGCCGCCCGCACGCCGTAGGAGCCCTGCCCGAAGTACACGGTGTTGAGGTACTCCTCGAGGATGCGGTTCTTCGGCCACTCCGCGTCGAGGCGCAGCGCGAGGGCGGCCTCACGGACCTTGCGGGCCAGGGTGCGCTGCGGGGAGGAGAACAGTCGGTTCTTCACGAGTTGCTGGGTGATCGTCGAACCGCCCTGGGCCACCTCGCCCGCATCCACGTTGCGGAAGAACGCACGCGCGACCGCCTGCACGTCGACCCCGGCGTTCTCGTAGAAGTTGCGGTCCTCGGTGTTGAGGACGGCGGCGATGAGCGCTGGTGACACATCCGAGAGCCGGACCGATGCCCGGTCCTCGAGCCCGAGCTCGCCGATCACCCGACCTCGGTTGTCGTAGACGACCGTCCGCTCACTGAGCGCGGCGAGGTCGTCCCCCACGACACCCTCGTACCGCGCCCCGCCGGCGAGCACCCCGACCGCCGGCGGCAGCGCGAGCAGGCAGACCGCCAACGCGGTACCGCCGGCCAGCAGCGCGGTGAGGATCCGGGGGAGGTTCCGAGCCATGGTCCCGGCAGTCTCCCACTCCCGGCCCGGCACCACCGGTCACGGGGCGTCCCCTGCGGGGTACCGCTACCATCCCGGTTCCGAGCGGGTGCACCGGAGCCTGCGCGCCCCCGAGCGGAGCAACGATGGCGAGGACGAGGCGCGCACGGCGACGGGCGGACCTCGCCACGGGTGGACCCACCACGGCCCGGCGCCGGCCGTGATCGTCGGGCCGCAGCACGAACCGCCGAGGTACGTGCCCCGTGATGCGCAGACCCCCATGGGTCCGACGGCGCGCCTCGTGCGACGGTTGACCCCGCAGGGCCTGATCGCGGCGACCCGCCCGATGCGCGCCGTCGTGCGCTCGTCGACGCCGGCGGCCATCTGGTGGACGGCCCGCAAGCGGGCGAAGTGGTCGGTACGGACCCCTCGGACCTTCAACGAGAAGGTCGAGTACAAGATGGCGTGGGACCGCAACCCGATGCTGCGGGTGTTCGCCGACAAGGTTGCGTCCCGGGAGTACGTGTCCCGCGTCGTCGGACCCCACGTGCTCGCCACCCACCATGCGGTCGTGGACGACCCCCGAGACCTCGACCTCGAGGGTCTCCCGTCGCGCTACGTCGTCAAGCCCTCGCACGCCAGCGGGGCCGTGATCATCGTGCACGACCTCGCGGACCCGTCGCACCGCCTCCCCGTGCTCCCCACCGACCGGGGTTGGGCCGGCGCCACGGCCTGGGTCCGCCCCGAGCACCTCGAGCGTGATCGCTTCGACGCGATGTGCGACCACTGGCTCCGTCACGACTACTGGCGGGCGCTGGGGTCGACCGAGTGGGCGTACCGGGGCATCCCGCGACGACTCGTCGTCGAGGAGTTCCTCGAGGAGGACGGCTCGATCGCCCGGGACTTCAAGTTCATGGTGACCCACGGGCGCGTCACCTGGTTCCGGGTCAACCACCGCACCGCGGACGGCGAGACCACCGCGCACTTCGACCGGGACGGCGGCCTGCTCCCGTTCGAGTACTCGAACCCCCGGCCGCCGACGCCACCCGAGCTGCCGCCGACGCTCGACGAGATGATCCGCATCGCCGAGGCCCTCGGTGCCGACACCGACCTCGTCCGGGTCGACCTGTACGACGCCGACGGGCGGATCGTCTTCGGCGAGTTGACGAACTACCCGAGCGCTGGGCGGGCCTCCTTCGATCCGCCGGCCTACGACGCGATCATGGGCGCGCCGTGGCACCCCACTCGGAGGTACCGCAGCCCCGAGGGCTGAGGCGGGTGGCCGGGCGGAGCTGCACCGGTGCGATCGCCCGTCCGGGCACCGGCCGTGGTGCGGTGCTCCCGACTCAGGCCCAGATCACGTCACCCGGATCGCCGTCCTCGGCCTCGGGGAGGCGGAGGGCGTCGCCACGTCGGATCCGCAGCGCGGTCCACGCGGCGACCGCTGCATCCACCACGTCGTCAACCGCGGCCCGCCCGAGTTCGCGGCCCTCGAACGGCGCGAGATCGATCCCGACCGCCGCGAGCGCACGGCGACGCTCCCCGATGCCCGACCAGGTCTTCTTCGCGTGGCGGGCCGGACCGCCGAGCAGCACCGCGAACGAGGTCTCGGGATGGACCTCGCGCACGTCGAGTGCGCTCCCGTGACGCCACGCGTCGACCTCCCGGATCTTGGCGGTGAGCGCGTACGCCTGCGCACTCACGCCACGTCCCGTGAGCCGCCTCGAGACCTCGTTCGCGGTGGCGTGGTCCGGGGCGTCGATGGCGGCGCGGACCGGGGTCGGGAAGATCGACGACGCTCGGCCCGGGCCGAGCAGCGCTCGGGCCGCCACCTCGGACCGCCGCGGCGGAGCGGTCGGGAACCACATCGGGATGTCGATCGCGGCGATCGTCCCCGCCGATGCCATGGCGTCGAGGTCTCCGATCGTCGGGACGTGGTGCACGTCGACGCGCGGGCCGTCGAGCAGCACGGCCACCCACCCGTCCGGACACCCATCGACCCCGATCACGACCACGCCGGGCACGATGCCACAGTCACCCGCCGGGCGCCGGGCCCGGCACGCGGTGAGTCGGGACGACCAGAATCACGGCATGCCGACCGACGGAGCCACCGGATGCCCGGCCCGACTCGACCCGCTCGCGTACCTCGCCGACCCCGACGCCGAGGTCCGGCGACTCGCCGCGGCGCACTGGTGGGCGCACGGCATCGACCACCGGGGCACCGACCTGCCGATCGTCCTCGGCTTCGAGCCCACCCGGGACGCGCTCGGCGATCGTCGGCTGTCCCCGGGGTCGTTCACCGACGACATGGCGAGCGCGGGGTTGTCCGCAGCGACGATCGCCCAGATCGCGCCGCTCTTCAGCCGCCACGGCGAGGACCACCGAACGATGCGCCTCATCCTGCTGAGCGCGTTCACGGCGAGGAACGTGGAACGCCTGCGCCCCGACGCGCGCCGGATCGCCGAACGGCTCGCCGCGGCGATCCCGACCGGGGAGGCGGTCGACTTCGTCGACGCCTTCGCCGCCCCCCTGCCTCCCGAGGTGTTCGCCCTGCTGTTCGGGCTCCCGACGGAGGACGCCGGACGCGTCGCGGCGTGGGCCACCGACATCGCCCTCGCCTTCGCCGTGCAGATGGACCCGGATCAGGTCGCAGCGGTCGAGACGGCGGCGGCCGAGATGCGCGCCTACGGGCTCGAGCGGATCGCGGCGAGCCGCGACGGGTCGCGCGACGACCTCGTGACGCGGCTGCTCGACGCGACCGTCGACGGCGAGCGTCTGGCCGAGGACGACGTGGTCGCGATGATCACCGGCTTCCTCTTCGCCGGGTCCGAGACGACCCGACGCCAGCTCACGCGGGCCCTCGAGGTGCTCGCCGACCACCCGGCCGACTGGGACCGACTCGCCGCCGATCCGACGCTGCTGACCACCGCGGTCGACGAGATCCTCCGGTTCGCCGGCATCGTGCCGGGGCTCACCCC
>JBEAXD010000164.1:0-2703 GCA_041159995.1 Actinomycetota bacterium
TCCGCCGTCCACCGGCACCTCGAGTTCGACGGTGCGCGTCCCGTGGGTGCGCGACCACACCGCGACCTCGACGAACGCAGCGATCACGAGGATGTACCCGATGACGAGCATCCAGATGAGCAGGGCGAAGAACGTGCCCACCGAGCCGTAGATCGCCGACGAGTTCGCCACGAGTCGGGTGAGCACCTCGGCGCCGAGGATGCGGACCGCGGTGAGCCCGACCGCGCCGACGATCGCAGCGGGCGCCATGGCCCGGGTCGGGATGCGGCGGGCCGGCAGGGTGCGCGCGGTGATGAGGACGAGCGCGAGATCCGACACGAGCCCGCCGAGGATCGCGACCGACCAGTGCAGGTCGCGGGCGGCGACGAAGCCGGTGGTCGACACCGCGAGGAGGACGAACGCGCCGCTGGCGAGCATCCACAGCAGTCCGCGGGCCCGACCGCGCAGGCCGCCACCCGGGATCGACCACGCGGCGTTCCACGCGGCGGTGATCGCGGCGGCGAGACCGGTGCCGGTCCAGACGAGCCCGGCGAGACCGACGACGGTGGTGACGGCTCGGCTGGACTGCGCCCGGTCGACCGCCCGGGTCACGGCGCGGGCCGCGTCGCCCCGCAGTCCGAGCGTCCCGGTGATCCAGTCCGCGACGTCACGGCCCGATGCGTCGAGGAACCCGGCGACCGCGACGGCGAGGACGAGGATCGCGAACAGCGCGAGGTAGCCGCGGAACGCGATCGCGGACGCGAGGTTCGATCCGCTCCCGGCGGCGACGCGGCGCTGCACGTCTCGGACGAGGGCCCACGCGGACCGGAGGCGGGTGCTCACCGGCGGTTCCGTCGCCGCCCGCCGGTCGCGCCCGGGCGCAGGTGGGTGCGCTCGGTGATCGCGCCCCGGCCCTGTCGGTCGCCGTGCGCGCCCCGACCGACACGGTCGGCGATCGGCGGTTCGGTGTGGGGCACGGTGGGTGCGGACACGGCGCGTATCCTCGCACGGTGACCTCCCTCGCCGTGGCCCTCCTCCTCGTCACGGGCGTCGTCGCGGTCGTCGACTGGTGGGCCGTCTCGGTGGGCGCGCGCCGGGCCGAGTACGTGGCGAAGCCGCTCACGATGGTGGCGCTCATCGGCGTGGCCCTGGCCCTGGATCCGGCCTCGTCGAGTCAGCGGTGGTGGTTCGTCGCTGCGCTCGCGCTGTCGCTCGCGGGTGACGTGTTCCTCATGCTGCCGAGCGATCGGTTCGTGGCCGGGCTGGCCTCGTTCCTCCTCGCCCACGTCGCCTACGTGGTCGGCTTCCTCGTCGTGAGCCCGGGTGAGCCCGCCCCGGTCCTGACCACCCTGCTGGTCGTCCTCGTGAGCGTGGTGCTCTGGAACCGGCTCCGCTCCGGGATGCGCACGAACGGGCAGGGCGCGTACCTCGGACCGGTGACCGCCTACGTCGTCGTCATCGCGGCGATGGTGGCGGCTGCGGCGGCGAGCGGCGACTGGGTGGCTGTACTCGGTGCGCTGCTCTTCATGATCTCCGACTCGATCATCGGGGAGACCCGGTTCGTGCGGCCGTGGCGGTACGAGCGCATCGCGATCATGACCACCTACCACCTCGGACAGGTCCTGCTGGTGCTGTCCCTCCTCGGGTAGGCACCATGCGCCGCTCGATCGACGACGCCCGCGACGACCACCCCATCGACGAGGAACGGCCGGCCGTCTCGTGGATGGTCGGACTCTCCGACGACCCGGAGGCCTCCGATGACGGTTCCCCGCGCGTGAGCCTCACCCTCGAGGAGGAGGGGCGTGCGGGGTTCGGCATCGTGGCCCAGCTCGCGCCGGACACCGCCCGCCGCCTGCGCGCGGCGATCGCGGCTGCGCTGCGGGAGATCGGCGAGGAACCGGGCGTCTAGTCGGCCCGCGGCGCGAGCAGCGCCGCCGGATCAGACGATGACGGAGGTCTCGCGGTACTGCGCGATCTGGTGCACGCCGATCATCGGGATCGCGTGCTCGGCCGCGAACATCTCGAGGAACGGGATGCGGGCGGGGGAGCCGTCGTCGTGGAGCACCTCGCAGATGACCGCGACGCCCTGCAGCCCGGCGAGTCGACACAGATCGACCGAGGCCTCGGTGTGACCACCGCGCTCGAGTACGCCGCCCGGCTTCGCCCGCAGCGGGAACACGTGGCCCGGGCGGATGAAGTCGGCGGCCTTGGAGGTCGGGTCGAGGAACTTCTGCACGGTGAGGGCGCGGTCGTGCGCGCCGATCCCGGAGCCCGCATCGACGTGGTCGATCGACACGGTGAAGGCCGTGTCGCAACCCGCCTGCCCCGGCGGGATCATCGGGCCGACCTCGAGTCGCTCGAGGTACTCCGGCGCGGAGGGCATGCACACGAGGCCGCGGGCGAACTTCAGCATGAAGTTGATGGCCTCGCCCGTGACGAACTCGGCCGCGATCGTGAGGTCGCCCTCGTTCTCGCGGTCCTCGTCGTCGGCGACCAGGACCATCTCGCCGCGCCGGATGCGCTCGAGTGCGTCCTCGATGGATGCGAACCTGTTGCTCACGGTGCTCCTCAGCTGGTTGGTACGGCGGCTCACGCCGCGGTGGGAAGGGTCACGACCATTCGGCACCCGTGCGGCTCCCGCCGCTCGGGGTGGATCTCGCCTCCGTGCAGATCGACGATCCACCGGGCGATGGCGAGGCCGAGGCCGGCCCCTCCCGCCTGGGA
>JBEAXD010000252.1:0-4309 GCA_041159995.1 Actinomycetota bacterium
GTCCTGGAGCGCCTCCGAGCGCTCGACGGGTAGGCCTCGCCCCGGCGACCCACCCCTGTCAGACGGAAACGAGAGACGATGCCCCGGATGCCCGCCGGGGCATCGTCGCGTCGGGATCAGCCCAGCTTGAGCACGAACTGCAGCAGGGCGGCGATGAGGATGGCCGCCATGAGCAGGCCGAGGGTGATGACGGTGCCGGGCCTCACTGGTCCTCCTCGGGTCGCGTCGTCGAGATCGAGACGCGGGTCGTGGTGCCCTCGATGCGGGGCGTGCCGGGCGGCGGCGGTGCGATGCGCACCTCGGTGCCGATGCGCAGGGAGTGCTCCTCGGCCGCGCTCCGACGGTCGATCGCGATCGACAGCAGGCCGTAGGAGTCGACGACGAGCACGAGCTCCGATGGCTTGGCGTCGGCGTAGGTGTGGACCCAGCGCACCATGCCGCCCCGATCGCCGATGGTGAGCTCGATCGGATCGCCGAGCTCGATGCGACGCTCGGTGAGCACCTCGGGACCGACGTTGAGCTGCGCGTTCCCGAACCGGTCGATCCACCAGACCTCGGCCCGCACGGTCTCGCCGTCGATCTCGGCGACCGGCAGCAGGCCCGGGGTCAGCGTGATCGGGTCGACCGGATCCCCGAGGTCCTCGAACGGCACGCCGGCCGCGAGGAACCCGGCCGCCGGGGCCATGATGTCGCGCCCGGCGAAGGTCGGACCCGGCGCGTCGATCTGGTACTCGGTGTTGGTGAGCGACACCGCACGGGTCGCACCGCCGAGCATGGCGACGGCCGGCGCGAGGAGTCCGTTGTCCGGTCCGATGAGCACGGCGCGCTCGGTCTCCACCGCGACGCAGCGCCGGTCGGACCCGACGCCCGGATCCACCACGGCGAGGATGATGCCGACCGGCAGGTACTGCGCCGCCCGCACGAGGGTGAGCGCACCCGAGCGCACGTCGTGCGCCGGGACGTCGTGGGTGACGTCGACGATCCGCAGGTGCGGTGCGAGGGAGAGCATCACCGACCGGCACACGCCGACGAACTCGTCGGACCGGCCGTAGTCGGAGAGGAACGAGACGAACTCGTGGCGGGGGGACGCCACCTCGGTCACGGGGGACTCAGGAGGTGTAACGGGCGCCGAGGTACGCGTCGACGTCCGATTCGCGCACCCGGAAGGACCGTCCCACACGCACGGCCGGCAGGTCGCCGGACTTGATGAGGCGGTACACGGTCATGGTCGAGACGCGCATGAGGTCGGCGACCTCCTGGACCGTCAGGAACCTCGACTTCGACAACGGCTGAGACACGTGAGAAGACCCTCCACTCCGAACGGCGGTGACCCTAGGCGGGTGGTGCGCCTGTTGTCGAACGTGGGCGCTGTGGCCGACCGACCGGGTCAGCTCGAGCCCGCGCTCGCCTCGTTCGCGAGGGCGGCGAGCACCCGGTAGGCGGCGGGGGGCCGTCGATCCTGCACCGGGACCACGGTCACCGGGAGGCCCCGGTTCGCCTCCGCGCCGAGGGCCACCGCGTCGAGGTCGGCGAAGGCGACCGTCTCGATCCCGGCCCGTACGGCACCGGCGGCGAACCCGCGATCGGCCACCACCAGGTCGGGCATCTCCACGGCGAAGAGCAGCTCGTGCGCGGCCCGCAGTCCCACGTCGGCGACGATCGAGTCACCGTCGGTGATGACCGCGACGCCATCCGGCCACCAGAGCCGACACCGGGCGTGCCCGGCTGCGCTGAACTCGCCGGACTGCGTGCCGATGGCGATGTCGGCCCCGGCCGTGATGGCGATGCGGACGAGGTGGGTGTGGAGCGGCAGCAACGAGGCCGGTCGGCTCGTCGCGAACGCGATGCGACCCCCGCGGCGCGCGACGTCCACGATGCGTGATGCGGCCCGGCGCATGCCCGCCACCGTGTGCTCGGGGTCGGTCCAGGATTCACTCGCCTCGGCCCGCCACCCCCACACCGAACGGGCCACCGCCTCGAGCGAACCCTCGGTGAGCGCGTCGAACCGGTCGAGCCCGAGGAGCGCGTCGCGGTGTCCCATCGCGACCCGCCGCAGCACCGACCGGAACTCGGCGACACCGATGCGCTCGTGACGACCCGCGAGTCGGGCCGACAGGACCTGCTTGGCCGGATCGGGAGCGCGCCGCTCGCGCACCTCGAGCACTGCGGGCTCGGGACCGGGGTCGCGCGGGATGAGCGGGTCGGAGTCCTCGAGGCGCGGGGGACGCCGGTTCACGATCGCCGACCGAGCTCGCGCGAACGCTCGGTCGCGGCGGTGACC
The DNA here is from genome assembly GCA_041159995.1 of Actinomycetota bacterium. Taxonomy (GTDB): domain Bacteria; phylum Actinomycetota; class Acidimicrobiia; order IMCC26256; family IMCC26256; genus IMCC26256. The sequence goes on from JBEAXD010000252.1 coordinate 2,282, forward strand.
GCCTCGAGGAACGCGGCACGGACCCCGTTGCGTTCGAGCGCGGCGAGCCCGGCCGCGGTCGTGCCCCCGGGCGAGGTCACGTTCGCCCGCAGCGCCTCCGGTCCGTCGTCGCTCGCGAGCAGCAGCGCCGCCGAGCCCGCGAGCGTCTGGGCCACGAGATCGACCGCGAGGTCCCGTGGGAGGCCGTTGAGCACGCCCGCCTCGGTGAGCGCCTCGACCACGAGGAAGACGTAGGCCGGACCGGAACCGGAGAGGCCGGTCACCGCGTCGAGCAGGTGCTCGGGGACCCGCGCCACCGTCCCGACGTGCGACAGGAGTCGCTCCGCGGTTGCGAGGTCATCGTCGGTCGCGTGGGTCCCGGCGGCGATCGCCGTGGCCCCCCGGCCGACGAGCGCCGGGGTGTTGGGCATCGCGCGCACCACCGGACGGCCGGGCGCGCGCGCCTCGAGCTCCGCGATCGTGACGCCCGCCGCGATCGACACCACGCACGCGTGCTCGCCGAGCGCATCGATCGCCCCGTCGAGCACCGCACCGACGTCGTTCGGCTTCACCGCGACGACCACGACGTCGGCGTCCGCGACCGCCCAGGCCGGACTCGGGCCGATGCGGGTCCCCGGCGCGCGCTGCTCGAGTTCGTGGCGACGGTCGGCCCGGGCCTCCGCGATCGCGATCGCGTCGGCGTCGTACCCGGCGTCGAGGAGACCCGCGATGAGCGCCTCACCCATCCGGCCACCACCGAGGATCGCGATGCGTTGCACGGCTACGAGGGTAACGCTCCTGCGCGCGGATCACCGGGAGTTCCGCTCCGGACGCGGGTGGGCCCGAGGAACCTCGCCTCCCCCGCACTTCCCCGAACGGAGGAGGATCAGCACCTCGGGCCGCACCATCGTCACCACCCGTCGGCGGCGACGGAGCGAACCTACCGGCGCGTCCACGCACCGGCAAACGGCGAATCACACGGTTGTACGTCGGCGGCGCGGCGCGCGCCGCGGGTCACGCCACGCGCGCGCCGGTCAGGGACGCGGGCCGTACGCGATGCGAACCGCGGGCTGGAACCAGCGCTCGGTGACCTCGTAGATCACACCGATGATGCGGTCGATCTCATCCTCGGACAGGTGCTCGAGCGCCACCCGACCGGTGAGGTAGACGTCGCCCTCGGGACCCATCGAGAACCGAGTGCCGTACAACTGGTGGTTGCGCTGGAGCAGCCAGCACGCGAGTTCGCCCCGCCGCACCGGGTCCTCGGGTGCCGGCAGGAAGAACACCTCGTGGCGGAGGGTCCGCTGGTGCAGGTCGAAGTAGATCGTGGCCGCATCCCGGCCCTCGCAGCCGAACCGCACGTACCAGCGGCGCAGCGCCGCCTCGTACTCGACGTGCTGGATCGCCTCGAGCTCCCGGATCGGACCCATGAGGTGCCGGTCGACGAGCGCATGGGCCTCGTCGATCACCGGCAGGAGACCGGTTCGCGGGACACGAGATCGGTGAGGAGGCGGCGCAGGCGGGCGGCGGTCATGGTCCAGCCGAACCGACGCGCCCGCTCCTCCGCCGTCGCACCCATGCGGGCGGCGAGCGCCGGGTCGCCGAGCAGCCGGGCGATGGGCGCTGCGAACGCCGCCGCGGTGCGCGACTCCACGAGGAATCCGGTCTCGCCATCGATGACGATCGAGGTGAGTCCGCCCACGGCGGCGGCCACCACGGGCGTCCCGCAGGCCGCCGCCTCGAGGGCGACGAGTCCGAAGGACTCGGCCCGGCTCGGGACCACGCACACATCCGCGATGCGGTAGAGCGCCGCCACCGCGTCGTGCGGCTGCGGGGGCAGCCAGCGCACCCGTTCGGCCACACCGAGCTCCGTGCTGAGGGCCCGGAGTGCGGCCGCCTCACGTTCACCCTGGATGCCGCTCGGACCACCGACGACGAGCAGGACCGCACGCGGGTCGTCGAGCGCGGCGAGTGCCCGGACCGCGAGGTCGGCCCCCTTGAGCGGCTGGATGCGACCGGCGAACAACAGGACCGGACGGTCCCCGAGAC
>JBEAXD010000260.1:0-6463 GCA_041159995.1 Actinomycetota bacterium
GTCCGCGGCCAGGGCCCGACAACGCGAGGATGCGCGCCCCGTACCCGCCCAGCGGCGAGGATCTGGGAATGATCCGGTGCGAGGGCCTGACCAAGCGATTCGGCCGACGCACCGCGGTCGATGACCTCTCGTTCGTCGTGCGCGGTGGCACGGTCACCGGGTTCCTCGGTCCCAACGGCGCGGGCAAGTCGACGACGATGCGCATGATCATGGGCCTCGACGTGCCGAGCGCCGGCATCTCCACCCTCAACGGACGGCGCATCCACCAGCTCGCGAGCCCGATGCGGGAGGTCGGCGTCCTCCTCGACGCCGGGTACCTGCATCCGACTCGTCGCGCCCGACACCATCTCTGGGCTCTCGCCGCGTCGAACGGGATCCCGAAGGTCCGCGTCGACGAGGTGCTGGCGATGGTCGGACTCACGGAGGTCGCTGGTCAGCGCGTGGGGAAGTTCTCGCTCGGCATGAAGCAGCGTCTCGGGATCGCGGCCGCACTGCTCGGCGATCCGTCCATCATCATCCTCGACGAACCGGCGAACGGTCTCGACCCCGAGGGTGTGCACTGGATCCGCACGTTCCTGTCCCACCTCGCCGATCAGGGCCGCACGGTGTTCGTTTCGAGCCATCTGCTCGCCGAGGTGGCGCTCATGGCGGACGATCTCGTCATCATCGGCGGTGGTCGCCTCATCGCCGAGACCGATGTGCGGACCCTCACCGCCGACGCAGAGGGTGCGAGCGTGGTCGTGCGCGGACCCGATCCGACGGCCCTGCGCCGTGCGATCACGGAGGCCGGGGGAACCGTCGCCGATGCGGACGGCGTGCTCCTCGTCACCGGCCTCGACGCGGCGGTCATCGGGCGGATCGCCCACGACGCCCACCTCGAACTCCACGAACTCGCCCCGCGAACGACCTCGCTCGAGGATGCGTTCCTCCGGTTGACCGCCGGCGCCCAGGAGTACCGGACGGCCGGACCCACCGGGAGCCCGTCGTGATCGACCAGATGCGTTCGGAGTGGATCAAGTTCCGCACCGTCCGATCCACCGTGGTGCTCACCGTCCTCGCCGTGGTGCTCGCGGTCGGCGTGGCGGTGTTGGCCGGTTTCCTCATCGACGGCACGATGCGCATCGATGATGCGCTCGGTGGCGTGCAGATCGCCTCGTTGCTCATCCTCGTGCTCGGCGTGCAGATCGTGGGCCAGGAGTACCGGTTCGCCACGATCCGACCGACGTTCTCGGCCACTCCCCGTCGGGGTCGGGTGATCATGGCCAAACTCGTCGTGCTCTGCCTTGCGACCGCGGTGGCCGCCGCCGCGCTCATCGCCCTCTCGGTGGTCGGTGCGTGGATGGTCACCCGCACACAGGACGTCCGACTCGTGCTCTCGGGCCCCGGATCCGGCCGGGTGGTGGTGGGGACGGTGATCGTGCTCGTCATCCACGCGATCCTCGGGTTCGGGGTCGGGTGCATCGTGCGTCAACCCATCGCCGGGATCGTGTTCGTGCTCGTCTGGGTCACCGTGGTCGAGGGGATCCTCATCGGGTTGCTGCCGGACGCCGTGCGGTGGTTCCCGATCGCCGGGATGACCAACGTCAACGCCCTCGAGATCCGAGCGGATCGGGCTCCCGACGGCATCGCCCTGTTCGGCCCGGTGGCCGCCGCCCTCTACTCGTGCACGATCGGCTTCGCCCTCGTGGCGATCGGGTGGCTCAGGATCCGGACCAGCGACGCCTGATCCCGGGACGACGGCTCGGTCCGAGGCGCGTTCCGGATGGCGGCCGGGGCATACTCTGAGGCCTCGTCAGGGACCGCCCAGGACTCGAGCAGGCCCCTTCCGCACCACCGGAGCACCGATGACCCGTCCCGATCCGACATCCCTCGAAGCCGCCCGGGCGCGCTACGACGCCGAGCGGGCCAAGCGGGTCCGCGACGAGGGGCTGGCCCAGTACCGCTCGCTCGACGAGTTCGACCTCGATCGGGACCCGTGGGCCGACCCCGACTTCGCCCGCGAACCCGTGGTGGAGGAGACCGAGGTGGTGGTCCTCGGCGGAGGGTGGGCCGGCATGCTGGCGGCGATCCACCTCGGCGAACGGGGCATCACCGACTACCGCATCATCGAGAAGGCCGCGGACTTCGGAGGAACCTGGTACTGGAACCGGTACCCGGGTTGCATGTGCGACGTCGACGCCACGATCTACCTCCCGCGCCTCGAGGAGACCGGGTACATGCCGACCGAGCGGTATGCGAGCGCGGCCGAGATCTTCGCCTACTGCCAACTCCTCGGCCGCCACTACGGCCTGTACGAGCACGCCCTGTTCCAGACCGAGATCGAATCGTTGACCTGGGACGACACTGCACACCGGTGGGACATCGTCACCCGGCGCGGCGATCGCATCCGCACCCGTTTCTTCATCGCTGCGGGCGGCCTGATGCACAAGGCCAAGTTGCCCGGCATCGATGGGATCGAACGGTTCGAGGGCAAGGCCTTCCACACGACGCGCTGGGATTACGCGTACACCGGTGGCAGCCCGACCGAACCCATGGACCACCTGCACGACAAGGTCGTCGGCATCATCGGGACCGGTGCGACCTCCGTGCAGGTCGTCCCGCAGCTCGCCCGCGCGGCCAAGGAGGTCTACGTCTTCCAGCGCACGCCGTCCGCAGTCGGTGTGCGCAACCAGGCCCCGATCGACCCCGAGTGGTACGCCTCGTTACCGGCGGGTTGGCAACGCGAACGCACGCTGAACTTCACCGAGGTGGTGACCGGTAACACCGACGAGGAGGACCTCGTCGGTGACGGATGGACCGCTGCGATGCGGGTGGACACTCAGCGCATCCCGCAGACGGACGAGGAGCGAGCCGAACTCGAGGCGATCGACTTCGAGGTGATGGAGGGATTCCGCCGGCGGGTCGACGAGGTCGTGGATGACCCGGCGACGGCGGAGAAGCTCAAGCCGTGGTACGGCAAGCACTGCAAACGCCTCTGCTTCCACGACGAGTACCTGCAGTCCTTCAACCTGCCGAACGTCCACCTCGTCGACACCGACGGACGTGGCGTCCGGGAGATGTCGGCCGCCGGACCGGTGGTCGACGGCGTCGAGTACCCCCTCGACCTGCTCGTGTTCGCCTCCGGCTTCGAGGTCACGACGGGACTGGTCGATCGTCTCGGCTTCGACCCGACCGGTCGGGACGGGGTGCGCCTCAGCGAACGGTGGCACGACGGCACCCACTCGCTCCACGGCATCCTCACCGCGGAGTTCCCGAACCTGTTCGTGGTGAGTTTCATCCAAGCGGGTTTCGGGCTCAACTTCGTGCACTTCCTCTCGGAGAGCACGAGCCACATCTCCTGGCTCATCCGGCACTGCCTCGACGAGGGCATCGCTTCGATCGAGGCGACGGTCGAGGCCGAGGACGACTGGCTCCAGACCCTCTGGCAGCGTTCGGGTGCCATCGCGCAGTACAACCGCACGTGCACTCCCTCGTACGGCAACAGCGAGGGAGCGAAGACGATGCTCGCCGCCCGCGGCGCGGTCTATCCGGGTTCGCTCATGGCCTACGTGCGGTTGCTCCAGGCCTGGCGGGACACCGGCGAGCTCGAGGGGACGCGCATCATCCGCGAGGCCTGACGCACGCGGGGCGAGCTCACTCCCCGACCAGGGGCCGGTCGGCGGCCGGGGCGTACGCCTCGTGGAGGTGGACCGGCTCCTCCGAGTGCTTCGAGGGGCGCTTCGCCCGGATGTTGAGCGCCTCGACGAACACGGAGAACACGATCGCCGAGTAGATGTAGCCCTTCGGGATCTTCTGGCCGAACCCCTCGGCGATGAGCGTGACGCCGATGAGGAGCAGGAACGCGAGGGCCAGCATCTTGACCGTGGGATGCCGGTGCACGAACCCGTAGATCGAACGGCTCGCCACGAGCATGATGCCGATCGCGGCGAGGACCGCGGCGATCATCACGCCGAGGTATTCGGTCATCCCGACCGCGGTGATGACCGAATCGATCGAGAAGACCAGATCGAGCACCATGACCTGGGCGATCACGGCGACGAAGCTGGGTGCGACTCGGGCCGAAGCGTGGCCCTCCTGCCCCTCGAGCTTGTGGTGGATCTCGTTGGTCGCCTTCCAGATGAGGAAGATCCCACCGGCGAGCAGGATGAGGTCCTTCCCCGAGAACCCGACCCCGAACACCTCGAAGAGTTCACGCTTCAGCGTGATGATCCATCCGACGGCGAGCAGCAGCAGGATCCGCATCCCGCCGGCGGCGAACAGACCGACCCGGCGGGCCCGGTCCTGTTGATCCGCCGGGAGACGGCCGGCGAGGATCGAGATGAAGATCACGTTGTCGACGCCGAGTACGACCTCGAGGAACAGCAGGGTCGCCAGGGCCGACCAGACATCGGGGTTCGAGAGCCAATCCATGGGCGAGACGGTACCGGTCCGGGCTGCGCCGGTGCGAGGTCATCGACCGGTTCCGGGGGCGACCGACCGGTCGATCCCCATCGGAAGGGGGCCTGGATCCCCACGCCCTTGCGGTCACGAGGCCAGCAATCCCGTGCTGTCCGTGACCGCGGCGATGCCCTCGTCCGCCGGCCCCCTCGGTCTCCCGTGGCCTCCCGTGCCGGAGGTCAGATGTCGACGCCGCAGCCTCGAGCGATCCGCTGCCGTGCGGCCTTGTGCGGGGCCGAACTGGCGTTGACCTCGGAGTACTCGCCGACGGTGGCGAGCATCTTCGGGAGGTCGCCCGCCTTGCCCGCACTGATCGTGGACGATCGGAGTGCGGCCTGCTCCTGCTCGAGTTCCAACAGATCCGAGAGTGCGCTTCGGCACGGCTCATCGCTCACCAGAGCGATGATTTCTTCGAGCGCCGCGGTCACTGCGACGTCGGCCGCTTGGAGTTGCTCGACGTCGCTCACGAACTCGGCGACCGGGAAGGCTGCGGAGTAGGCGGCCGCAGCTTCGCCGGATGCTGCCTGCACGGCATCGAACCGAGCATTCTGCGCTGCCGTCAGTCCTGTGCCGCTCCCGGGGACCGGTGACGTACCCGTCACGGACCGCCCGCACGATGTGGCGACAGCCTGCTCCGCCGGTATCCCGGAGGCGATCTTGACTCGCGCGTACGCCGCGGTGTCCTCCGCGACCAGGCCGTACCGCTCGCGGCGGTACTTGTCGATCAGGTCCCGCCGGATCCTGCTCATGTCCCGTTCGACGGTCAGGAGTGCCTCCACCGCCCTACGACACGCACCGCCGGGAAGCTCACTGCGAAGCTGTGACAGGGCCTCCTCGCTCCCCAACTTCCCCCGGTCCCAACGTTCCAGCCTCGGCACCACGGCATCCACGTCGAACACTTCGGAGATGACCGCATTGGACTGTTCGAGGGCCTCGGCGACCGCGGTGAGCGAGTCCCGTTGCTGCTCGGTGAGCGGATCCGACTGGGAGGAGGAACAGCCGAGGCTCATCGCCACGGCACCGACCACCAGCAGGAGCCCCAGGAATCCCCTGCTGCCCCGACGCCCGATCGCCCTCATGAACCTGACCCTCCGTCGCGGACCACCACCGAGGGCGGGCGTGTCCCGGTCGCCGTGTCCGGGCCGCCGCGTCCGGGTCAACCGAGCGCATGCGCGTCACCGAGGATCGGTCCGTTGGCACTCTGGTGTCGGAGGGGGGACTTGAACCCCCACGCCCTTGCGGGCACTAGGCCCTCAACCTAGCGCGTCTGCCTATTCCGCCACTCCGACGTGGAGGCGAGACTGTAGCGCACGGCCCTCAGCGGATCGCCAGCCCGGCGTACCCGCCGAAGGCGCCGCCGAGGGCGTCCACGACGAGTCCACGGACGTCACGACGGAGCAGGTACCGCGTCCGGTACTGCACCAACGGTTTCACCGCACGCTGGTCGAGCACGGCACGCTCCGCTCGCCGGTAGAGGACCGCACGCTCCTCGTCGTCCCCCTCCCTGCTCGCGGCGACGAGCAGGAGGTCGGAGACCGGCGACGACAACCGGGCCACGTTCTCCGGGGCCCCACCGGCGAACACCGGGAGCAGGAACGCTTCGGCGCTCGGATCGGCTGCGACCCATCCGAGCCGGAAGAGATCCGGGGCCTCGTTGGCGAGGAAGTCGTCGTAGCCGGCCGGGTCGTGGGGCCGGGGCGTCGCCGTGATCCCGACCGCCGCCAACTGCTCAACGACGAGCGCCGCCGACTGCGCCTGAGCCGGCGTCGCGTCGAAATCGACGGCGACGCTCGGCGCGCCCCCGTCCGGGTAGGCGCGGGCCAGCGCGGCCCGAGCAGCCTCCGGGTCGTGATCGCACACCCGAGCGCACGGTCGATCGGCGTGGCCGGACACCGTCTCGGGGATCACGCCGCGGGCGATGCCCACCGTCGGACCGAAGACGGTCCGCACCAGCGCCGTCTCGTCGAGCGCGTGCAGGATGGCGGCCCGGAAGTCGGCGTTCGCGAACTTCGGGTTCCTGAGGTTC
>JBEAXD010000003.1:0-3772 GCA_041159995.1 Actinomycetota bacterium
CCGGTGCGTCGCAGCGCGTGGCCCCACCATGCGACCGTTCGGTGACGGAATCAAGAAAGACTTTCTTGCAAATCTCGGATGCAGTGTCCGAGAATGAGGCGATGGGTAGGGAGCAGCAGGGTGCCGGGCGGTCACGGACGAAGTGGGACGAGAAGGCCGAGGTCGCCCGCGCCGCGCTCGTCGAGGAGGGGATGGTGCGGATCCTCGAGGACGGGATCGCCGGCGTGGCCTCGCTCGTGTCGCCCTCGGCACTGGCGCGCCGGTCCGGTGCGGTCAGCATCGACACCGCCTACCGCCTGCTCGGCCGACCCGACGACGTGCTCATCCGCATCGCGGCCGCAGGTTCGGATCCGACGTTCCGTTCCGCCGCACTCGGCTGGCGGTCCACCGAGGAGATCAGTGCGGAGGCGATCGATGAGTCCGCCGCTCCGGGGGATCGGCTCGACCCGTTCGCGGCGATCCGCCGACTGCTGGTCGCCGGGCTCGCGGATCCGGCGTTCCCGTTGAGCCGCATCCTGCGCTCGGTCGCGATCACTGCGAGCCCGGCGTGGACCGGCACGGTCGCGGTGGCCGATGAGCATCGCGCGTTCGCCGAGACGGTGCGCGACACGTTGCGCCAGGAGTGGGAGGCCACCCGGGAGCACCTGCGGTGGTTGGTCCAGGAGTCCCTCGCCGCCGTCGGGCGCCGTCCGATCGTCGGCTACTCGGTCGACAAGATCGTCGCCATCCTCCACACGATCGCCGAGGGTGCCCTCGATCGGCTCGCGCTCCACCCCGAGCACGTCACCATCGACGAGTTCGTCGAGTCGATCCTCATCTTCATGGTCGCCCTGACGGAGGAGGGCGCGATGGCCGATCCGCGGCTCCCCGAGGATCCCGAGGCGCTGGCGATGTTCACCCGGATCGTCGCGGCGGCCGACACATCGTGGGCCGACGGTGCCGACCTCGGTGACCTGCACGACGTCGCCGCGCGCTTCGCCGTGCCGTTCGAGACGGTCGTGCTGATGTTCCCGAGTGTCGATGATCTCGCGGACAGCGTGCTGCGAGCTCGCGTGGTGGCGGCCGGGATCGAGGGCGGGACGCCGGACGCGACCGCGGCGCTCCTGCGGGGGACCCTGCGACGCCTCGCCGCCGCGGCCGATGTGATCCCGACCGTCGTCGAACGGGCCCGCAACGTCGTGGGTGCGATGTCCGTGCTGCACGAGCTGCAGGTGGCGGCGCAGTCCCTCGCCCCGCCCGCGACGACCGAGGACGGCACGGCGGCGCGGGTCGCCGAGCAGATCGTGGCCACGGCCAGCCTCGGCTCGGACCACTGGTCCACCACCGAGGTGCTGCTCGACCTGCTCATCGCGCAGCCGGGTCACCGCGCGTCGGGGAGGGCGTGACGGCACCGCCCGGCGCCTTCCGTCGGCGGGTTCCACCGCCGCGATCCCGGCGCCGCACCGGGCCGGTGGACCCCAGGCCCGGCCCCGACGCGACTCGGGCCGCCCGGAGGCGGCCCGATCGGAGAGCGGATGACGGGAATCGAACCCGCGTTCTCAGCTTGGGAAGCTGATGTTCTGCCGCTGAACTACATCCGCGACGCGAGCGTGAAGATACCCGATCGTCCGGCGAGTCGGCACGGCGGAGCCGGTGCGGTCCGAGCCGGGGATGTGTCGGACGTCATCTGCAGGTTGGGCCGGTTGGTGACCTACCGTCCGGTCCCATGACGAACTCCCCCTCGGGCCATCTCACCGACGACACGCCGGCGCCCGGACTGCGCAGCCGGTGGCTGGTGCTCGCGGTCGTCTGCGTCGCCACGTACTCGGTCCTCCTCGACGGCTCGACGGTGAACATCGCACTGCCGACGTTCGTGAAGGAACTCGGCGCGACCACCACCGGCCTGAAGTGGATCGTCGACGCGTACAACCTGGCGTTCGCCGCGTTCGTCCTCGTGTTCGGCACGCTCGCCGACCGGTACGGTCGCCGTCCCGCACTGATCGCGGGGCTCGGTGTGTTCATCGCCGGCAACGTCGGTGCCGCGCTCGCCGGTGGCGTGGCGTCGCTGGTCGCCATGCGCGCGCTGTCGGGTATCGGTGCGGCGATCGTGTTCCCGACCACCCTCTCGATCATCTCGGACGCGTTCCGCGATCGGTCCGAGCGTGCCAAGGCGATCGGCATCTGGGGCGCGATGACCGGGCTCGGCGTGGCCACCGGCCCGATCGTGGGGGGCTGGCTCCTCGAACGATTCGCATGGCCGTCGATCTTCTGGCTCATGGTCCCGATCAGCGCCGTGGCCCTCCTCCTCACGATCGCAGTTGTGCACAACTCGCGCGACCCGCAGGCCCCGCCGATCGACACGGTGGGGCTCGCCGTGTCCGTGCTCGCGCTCGGCTCGCTCGTGACCGCGATCATCCAGGCGCCGGACTGGGGGTGGCTCGCACCACCGACGCTCGGGCTGTTCGGAATCGCGATCGTCACTGCGGTGGCCTTCGTGCGGTGGGAGCGGGGCCGCGAGCACCCGATGCTCGACGTCCGGTTGTTCCGCAACCCGCGGTTCAGCGCTGCGAGCGGATCGATCACCGTCGCCTTCTTCGCCCTCTTCGGGTTCATCTTCCTCATCACCCAGTACATGCAGTCGGTCCGGGGGTACTCGCCGCTCGCAGCCGGGGTGCGGACCCTCCCCGTGGCGTTCGCCGTCGGTACCGCCTCGGTACTCGGTACCCGGGCCGCCGTGCGGTTCGGCAATCGGCGGGTGGTCGGCCTGGGTCTGCTCTCCCTGTCGCTCGGATTCGTCTGGATCTCGTTCCTGACCATCGACACCCCGTACCTCATGATCGTGGGCCAGATGTTCCTGCTCGGCGGGGGCATCGGACTCACGACCGCACCGGCGACCGAGGCGATCATGGGTGAGGTCCCTGCCGATCGCGCCGGACAGGGTTCGGCGGTCAACGACGCGACCCGTGAGATCGGGGGCACGCTCGGTGTCGCGGTGATCGGCAGCGTGTACGCGAGCGTCTACACCTCGACGTTGCTGGGACGCGCGGAGTGGCGGGCGGTGCCCGCCGAGTACCGCGACATCGCCGAGCAGAGCATCGGTGCCGCACTCGAGGTCGCCGAACGGGCCGCATCCATCATCGGGCCGCGGGGGGCCGACCTCCTCGCGCTCCAGGCCCGTCTCGCGTTCGTCGACGCGCTCGCGATCGGTTGCTACGTCGCTGCGGGTGTGACGATCCTCGGCAGCCTCGCCGCGTTCCTCCTGCTCCCCGACCACCCCACGAACCAGCCCGAAGCCTGAGCCCAGCCACCGGGCCCGGTGCTCGGTGTCCCCGAGGGCCGCTCGCCCGGAGTGAGACCCTTCGTATACCTTCTGGCTCGTTTCGGATACGGGGGGACTGATGGGCGTCAGGACGCGGGTGTCGGCCCTTGCACTGGTGGTGACGACGGCGATCGGTACGGGCGTCGTCGTGGCGACCCCGGCCTCCGCGGATGGACCGGGCGTCGGCGCGCCGACGATCGTGTCGGTCGGTGACTCCTTCATCTCGGGTGAGGGGGGCCGCTGGGCGGGCAACACCAATACGTCGAGCAGCAACGTCGATGCGCTCGGCGCGACCGCGTACTACGACAACCTGTCGAACACGGCTGAGACGATGCCGGGCTGCCATCGCTCCAAGGCGGCGGAGGTGCACATCGGGGGCGGGGTGGTGAGTGCGAACCTCGCGTGCTCGGGTGCGCGTACCTACACGCAGACCGGGTCGAGCTTCAAGCCCGGGATCGACTTCTACGACAACGG
>JBEAXD010000076.1:0-6644 GCA_041159995.1 Actinomycetota bacterium
TGGCCGAGGGTGCGTCGGTTCGGCTCCGGGCTGACGTCGAGGGGGTCCACCTCTTCGACGCGGTCACCGGAGTGCGGTTGGAGACGCCGACGTGACGGCCGTCCGCTTCTGGAACCGGCGACGTCGGGAGGCGGGCCTCGGGTACCTGATGCTCGTCCCGTCGCTCCTCATCTTCTCGGTCTTCGTCTTCTACCCGTTCCTGCGCAACTTCTACCTCGGTTTCTTCCGCACCCCTCCGTTCCCCGGCCTGCCGCAGCGCTACGTCGGGTTCGACCAGTACCGCGAGATCCTCACCTCGCCGTACTTCTCGAACTCGATGCGGGTGACCATCGTGTTCGCGCTGCTCACCGTGCCGACCGGGATCATCCTCGGACTGTTCCTCGCGATGCTGGCGAACCAGCAGTTGCGGGGGATCGGGTGGTACCGAACGATCTTCTCGTCGACCGTGGCGACTTCGGTCGCGGTCGCTTCGGTCATCTTCGGCACGCTCCTCAACCCGCAGGTCGGCCTCCTGCCGTGGCTCGGCATCTCGACGACCCCGTCGATCCTCGAGAACCCGAAGTACGCGCTGCTCGCGGTCGCGGTCACGACGATCTGGCAGAACCTCGGGCTGTCGTTCATCGTGATGTCCTCCGGACTCCAGGCGATCCCGGACGAGATCATCGAGGCCTCCGAGGTCGACGGCGCCGGCCCGATCCAGCGTTTCCTCCGGGTCACCCTGCCGCTGCTCTCGCCGACGGTCTTCTTCGCGGTGGTCGTCGGATCGATCGTGGCGTTCCAATCCTTCGGTCAGATCGACCTGCTGACCCAGGGCGGGCCGCTGCAGAGGACCAACGTGCTCACCTATGCGATCTACACGGCGCTGCGGGGTGAACAGAACGAGGGCAAGGCCGCGGTGCTCTCGGTCGCACTCTTCTTCGTGACCCTCCTGCTCACCATCGCCCAGATGCGGATCCTCGAACGGCGGGTGCACTATGGCGACTGAGTCCGTCGCGCACGGGATCACGGTCACGGAGGCGGATCGCCGCTCCGCTCGGCGTCGCGCGGTGCGCCGGCGGATCGGCAACGTGGCGCGGTACGCGCTGCTGACCGTGCTCGCGATCATCGTGCTGTTCCCGATCTACATCACGATCGTGAACTCGCTCCTCGCTCCCTCCCAGATCTCGGCCCGTCCCCCCGTACTCTTCCCGACCGATCCGACCTGGGGTGCGTACTCGGACGCGTGGAACCAGGGTTCGATGTCGCGCTACCTCGTGAACAGCATCATCGTCACCACGCTCATCGTGGTCGGCCAGATCGTCACCGCGACGCTCGCCGCCTACGCCTTCGCGTTCCTCGAGTTCCCGTTCAAGCGCACGCTGTTCCTGGTGTTCCTGGCCACCCTCATGGTGCCGTTCGAGGTCACGATCATCACGAACCTCACCACGGTCGTGAACCTCGGCTGGTACAACACCTACGCGGGGCTCGCGGTGCCGTTCCTCGCGACCGGCTTCGGGGCGTTCCTCCTCCGCCAGGCGTTCCTGGGCGTCCCGGGTGATCTCCGTGATGCCGCTGCGCTCGACGGGTACGGCCACCTCCGGTTCATGGTCCGGGTGGCCGTGCCACTCGCCCGCCCGGCGATGGCCGCCCTCGCGGTGTTCTCGTTCCTCGGCGCGTGGAACCAGTACCTCTGGCCGCTCATCGTCACGAAGGACGCCCGCTACCGGACCCTCCAGATCGGGCTCCGACAGCTGCGCGCGACCAGCATCGACCAGGTCAACGTGACCTTCGCCGGGGTGGTCATCGCCGCGTTGCCCCTGCTCATCCTGCTCGTCATCTTCCAGAAGCAGCTGGTCCGCGGCCTCACGGCCGGGGCTGTGAAAGGCTGAACGCCGTCCGTCCGACCCTCGGGAGCCACCATGCGTCGTCCCATCCGGTTCATCGCCACCGCCGCGGCGCTCAGCCTCGCCCTCGCCGCATGCGGCGGCGGTTCGTCCTCCGACGGAGGCGACGCCGGCGCGCCGTGTCCGGTCGAGGCCCTCGAGGCGGCCGACGGCCCCGTGAGCATCACGTTCTGGCACGCGATGACGCGGGCCAACGAGGAGGCCCTCGTCCGCCTCACGAATCAGTTCAACGAATCCCAGTCGAAGATCGAGGTCACCCTCGTCAACCAGACGGGCTACAAGGAGTCGCTGCAGAAGTTCCGGGCCGGTCTGACCAGCGGTGACCTGCCGAACATCGTGCAGATCGAGGACACCGGCACCCAGCAGATGATCGACACGCAGGCGATCCTGCCCGCGCAGTCCTGCATCGACGCATCGGAGTACGACACCTCGGACTTCATCCAGCGGGTGACCGACTACTACACGGTCGACGGCGACCTGTACCCGATGCCGTTCAACGTCTCGAACCCGATCCTCTACTACGACAAGAACGGATTCCGGGCGGCCGGACTCGACCCGGAGGACCCGCCGTCGACGCTGGCCGAGGTGCGGGCGGCGGCCGAGAAGTTGCAGGGCGCCGGATACAAGTACGGCTGGGGCCTCAAGCTCGACCCGTGGTACCTCGAGCAGTGGTCGGCGAAGGCGGGCAAGCTCTACGCGAACAACGACAACGGCCGGGCGGAGCGGGCGACCGAGGTGGTCTTCGACAACCCGACCGGGGTCGAGATCTTCTCCTGGATGCAGTCGATGGTCGCCGACGGGCTCGCCGTCACGAACTCGGCGAGCGGGACGAACTCGTTCAACAACCTGCTCGGTATCCGCAGCAAGGACGTCGGCATGACGATCGACTCGTCGGCCGCGCTCGGCACGATCGAGCAGGTCCTGTCGAGCGGGGAGGGCGGTGGCGTCGAGGTCGGCGTCGGTCCGATGCCCGGTCCCTCCGGGAACGGGGGCGTCCTCGTCGGCGGAGCCGCGTTGTACATGGTGCGCAAGGGATCGAGCCCGGCCCAGCAGGCGGCGTCGTTCGAGTTCGCGAAGTGGCTGAACTCGCCGGCGATCCAGGCCGACTGGTCGGCCTCGACCGGGTACGTCCCCACCCGGAGGTCCGCGGTGGACGAGCCGGTGCTCGCGGACAAGTGGCGGCGGTCCCCGAACTTCCGTGTCGCCTACGACCAACTCGTGACCGGCCCGAACAACCTCGCGACCGCCGGACCGGTGATCGGGGCCTACCAGGCGGTCCGCGACGCGGTGCTCATCGCCCAGGAGAAGATGTTCACCGAGGACCTCGCTCCGGCCCGAGCCATCGCCGAGGCGAAGCGGGGGGCTGACGCCGCGATGCTGGAGTACAACCAGCGCGTCGGCGGCTGATCGACCGGCGTCGCCGCGGTCCCACCCGCAGGTCCGGTGGGACCGGGACGGTGGCGCGAAGATCCGATCCGCGGATCGGTCCGCCCGCTCACGGCATGAGCAGGATGCCGGTGGCCTTCTTCGGTCGGTTCATCCCGAGGTCCGGATCCCCGGGGATCTGCGACTTCTGGATGTCCCGCGAGCCGAGCGCCACCACCTTGAGCATCGATCCCGTGGGGACCGTGCACCCCGTCGCGTAGTCGGGGATCGTGAAGGTGAAGGTGCCGACCCCGTCGGCCGGTCCGATCTCGGCCGCGGTGACGATGCGGTTGAGCGCAGGGCACGCGGTGGTGGTCCCGGTGACCTTCGCCTTCGCGTTGCGGATCAGGAGTCGGAGGATCACATCGTCGTTGGCGAACTCGGTGCCCGTGATGACGAGGTCGGAGCCGACGACCTGGGCCGAGATGCTCGCGGCCCACGTGATCGGCACCGCGTAGTAGGAGAACGGCTTGCCCGGTGCGTCGACGCTCCTCCCGGCGTTGATGCCGATCACGTTCACCACGCAGTAGTCGACCCCGCCGGCCCACGGGTTGGGGATGCGCCGGTCGAGTTCGTCCGGTCGGCAGGTCCGCTCGATCGCGCCGGGGGTACCGGCGGGTACGGCCCACGGGGCGACCGGAGCCGGGCCGTCGGCGTCGGGGTCGAAGTACTTGGCCCACACGCTGCCCGTGGTCCGCACGCCGAGGTTGCCGTCCGGCGCGCCCTCCCGGATCGTGAAGGCGGTGGGGGCGAGGCTGCCGTCGAGACCGGCCGTGGCGATGGCCACCCCCGTCTGCCACTGCAGGTTGCCGGCGTCGTACCCGCACTCGGCGTCCGGCCACAACGGGGTGAGGCAGAGGCCGTTCGTCACGGGGGTGTAGACGTCGACGATGTACGGCAGTCCGCCGAGGCCCTGGATGATCACGACCTGAGCCGCGACCGGGGCGACCACGTAGGTCGAACCCGAACCCGAGCCGATCGCGGGCTGGCTCATGGTCGCGGATGAGCCGTCGGTCGCGACGGTCCTGATCCTGGGGATGCCCTGCCGCGGGTACACGGGGAACGACTCGTTGAGCGGGAGGGCCGCCTCGCCATCGGCGACGAGTGCACCCGTCCCGTCGTCGAGGAAGGATCCGATCATGGCCGTGGTGAACGTGCCGGGCGCGCCGGTGACCCGCGTGGATCCGGTAGTCGCCGAGATGCCGGCGCCGGTGATGCCGCCGGACGGGTTCGGCACCGGCGGCAGCGCGTTCCGCGGTGCGCTGACCACGGCCGGGTAGGTCCCGGCCCCGACCACGAGGTTGGAGGACGGTGCGATGCGCGGCCCCGCCGCCCCCGCGGGTGCGGTCGCCGCCAGCAGTGCCACGGCACCGATGCCGCTCACGAATGCGGTGCGGATCCGCCGGCCGCCGCGCCGTGGCGTGGATCGGTCGGCGCACCGCTGGGATGGGCGTGCCCTCATCGGAACCCCCCGGCCGATCGAGCGAGCGGGGACCCCCGCCCCCGTTCGATGATCCTCGCGCCGGGACGGGCGGCTCGCAACGTCCGGGCGGTCAGCCCCGGTCGTTGATGGCGACGTACGGACGCTCGGTGTAGCCGGTGTAGATCTGGCGGGGTCGACCGATCTTGGTCTTCGGGCTCTCCATCATCTCCTTCCAGTGGGCGATCCAGCCGGGGAGGCGGCCCATGGCGAAGAGGACGGTGAACATCCGGGTCGGGAAACCCATGGCCCGGTAGATGAGACCCGAGTAGAAGTCGACGTTCGGGTAGAGCTTCTTGTCGATGAAGTACTGGTCGGTGAGTGCGACCTCCTCGAGGCGCATCGCCAGATCGAGGAGGGGGTCGGGATGCCCGATCTCCGCGATGACACTCTCGGCCGCCTTCTTGAGGATCCGGGCCCGCGGGTCGTAGTTCTTGTACACGCGGTGACCGAATCCGGAGAGCCGGAACGAGTCCTCGGGGTCCTTGGCCCGCTTCACCGCGGCGTCGACGTCGCCGCCGTTCGCGTGGATGTCCTCCAGCATCTCGATCACGGCCTGGTTCGCACCGCCGTGCAGGGGTCCCCAGAGCGCGTTGATGCCCGCGGTCACGGAGGCGAAGAGGTTGGCGTCGGAGGAGCCCACCATGCGGACGGTGGAGGTCGAGCAGTTCTGCTCGTGGTCGGCGTGGAGGATGAGGATCTGCTTGAGCGCGTGCACGACCGTCGGCGACGCGTGGTAGGGCTCGGACGGCACGGCGAACATCATCGTGAGGAAGTTCTCGATGAGGTCGAGTCGGTTGTCCGGGTAGAGGAACGGCTGTCCGATCGACTTCTTGTACGAGTACGCCGCGATGGTCGGCATCTTCGCCATGAGTCGCAGGATCGAGAGCTGGACCTGCTCGGGGTCATGCGGGTCGTCGGAGTCCTGGTAGAAGGTCGACAGCGTGCTCGTGACGCTCGAGAGGATCGCCATCGGGTGCGCGTCGCGCGGGAACCCGTCGAAGAATCGCTTGGCGTCCTCGTGGAGCAGCGTGTGGCGCCGGATCCCGAACCGGAACTCGTCGAGCTCGGCGGTGGTCGGCAGCTCGCCGTAGATGAGGAGGTAGGCGGTCTCGAGGAACGAGGGTGAGTCCCGCTCCACGAGCTGCTCGATCGGAATGCCGCGGTACCGCAGGATCCCGGCGTCGCCGTCGATGTAGGTGATCGAGGACTCGGTCGACCCGGTGTTCATGAACCCGTAGTCGAGGGTGATGAGCCCGGTCTGGGCCCGCAACTTGGCGATGTCGACGCCGAGTTCGTCCTCGGTGCCCCGGATCACCGGCAGGGTGATCTCCTGATCGCCGTGTCGGAATACGGCGGGGATCTCAGCATCGGCCACGATGCGCTCCTCGGGGGTGTCGTCGGTCCGTCGCCTCCGAACCTACCGCTCCGGCCGGCGGAACGGCGCACTCTGCGGGGCCCCGCCGCCCCGTGCCGACCCCGGTGGCGCGCAGCCGGCGGTCCCGCCCCCGGTGTGAGCGTGGTACCCATTGCCCGATGGAGTCCGGGGAACCGCAGGAGTCGTGGTTGGCCGAGGTCGTCGCCCGCAACGACCTCGACGAGTTGGTGCGGGTCATCGACGCAGCGTGCGAGCGGCGGGACTGGGACGCGCTCGTCGAACTGTGCGCGCGGTGTGAATCGGCTCAGGACCGCGGGTTCCAGTTGTGGCCCGTCGCGCACCACGCCTCGTACCGGCTCGCCCTCGAGGCCCCGGCCGAGTGGGCCGCCCTCGAGGTGGTCGACGGGGCGGCTCGTTTCGCTCCGGGCCCGCTGCCCGAGGTGGCCGCGCAACACCACACGTGGGACGAGCTCGAACC
>JBEAXD010000092.1:0-7032 GCA_041159995.1 Actinomycetota bacterium
GCACAGGCGTGGGGCTTGCCCGCCCAGTCCGAGGGCAGCTCGGGTGCCCGGATCACGGTCGCGCCCGCCGCGCGCGCGACCTCGACCGTCGCGTCGGTCGAGTGATCATCGACGACGACCACCTCGGCGCCCGCGTCCCGCGCCGGACCGAGTGAGGCGAGCAGGGTCGGGAGGTTCGCCTCCTCGTCGCGGGCCGGGACGATGACGACGACGTCACCGAGGTCCGGGCGGTGCGCGGGCGCGAGTGGCCGGGGTACGGGGAGGCGCCACAGCAACCACCACGCGCCGAACCACCCGAGGACCAGCGGCACGATCCGCGTGATGAACGTCACGGGCACCCATCGTACGGGTGGCCGCGCGGGACGCGGCGCTAGGGTGCGCGAGGCGCCGTCCCCCTCCCGCGGACGGGCCGGAGAGGGAACGATGGACTTCTCGATGAGCCCGAAGGCCCGGGATCTGCAGGAGCGCCTCCAGGCGTTCGTCGACGAGCGGATCACCCCGGCGACCCCGATCTACTGGCAGCAGTTCGAGGAGTCCGGCGACCCCCGGTTCCACCCGCCGATCATGGAGGACCTCAAGGCCGAGGCGCGGGCCCGCGGCCTCTGGAACCTCTTCCTCCCGAACGAGCGCTGGGGCGCCGGGCTCACGAACACCGAGTACGCCCCGCTGGCCGAGATCATGGGTCGGTCGTTCCTCATCTCCGAGGCCACGAACTGCGCCGCGCCGGACACCGGGAACATGGAGGTGCTCGCCGAGTTCGGAACGCCCGAGCAGCAGGAACGGTGGCTGCTGCCCCTCCTCGACGGCGAGATCCGTTCCTGCTTCGCCATGACCGAGCCCTGGGTCGCCTCCTCGGACGCCACGAACATCCAGAGCCGCATCGAGCGTGACGGTGACGACTACGTGATCAACGCGCACAAGTGGTGGACCTCGGGCGCGCTCTCCCCCCGCTGCAAGGTCGCGATCCTCATGGGGGTGTCCGACCCGGACGCCGACAAGCACCGCCGGCACTCGATGATCCTCGTCCCGATGGACACTCCCGGCGTACAGGTCCGCCGCGGGCTCACCGTGTTCGGCCACGACGCCGGACCCGGCCACGCCGAGACCTTGTTCGAGGATGTCCGCGTGCCGGCCGCCAACATGATCGGCGCCGAGGGCATGGGCTTCGCGATCGCGCAGGCCCGTCTCGGTCCCGGGCGCATCCACCACTGCATGCGGGCCATCGGACTCGCCGAGCACGCGATCGAGCTCATGACGATGCGGGCCCAGATGCGCGTGGCCTTCGGGAAGCCGCTGGCCGACCAGGGAGTGGTGCGCGAGCGCATCGCCGAGAGTCGGCTCCAGATCGAGCAGGCCCGCCTACTGACCCTCAAGGCGGCGTGGCTCATGGACACCGTCGGCGTGAAGGGCGCGCAGACCGAGATCTCGGCGATCAAGGTCGTCGCGGCCCGAGCCGCCACCGACGTCATCGATCGCGCGATCCAGGTGTTCGGCGGCGCGGGCGTGTCCGGCGACTGGCCGCTCGCCGACATGTACGCGCACGCACGGACCCTCCACCTCGTCGATGGTCCGGACGACGTCCACCTCATGCAGATCGCCCGCCGCGAACTCGGCCGCTTCGCCGATCTGCGACCGGCGACCTGAGCGGGGATCGACCGTGAAGGTCCGCATCGGGTTCATGCCCGCGGCCGGCCTGCCGGCCGATGCCGGCACCTTCGCGGCGACCGTCGACGCACTCGAGGACCTCGGCTTCGACTCGCTCTGGCTGTCCGAGCGCGTGTCGGGGCCGAACCCGGATCCGATCGTGGGTCTCGCGGTCGCGGCGGGCCGGACCACCCGGATGAAGCTGGGGACGAGCGTGCAGGTCGTCCCCGGTCGCAACCCGGCCCTGTTGGCGCAGTCCCTCGCCTCGCTCGACGTGCTGTCGGGCGGACGGTTCCTCCCCGCCTTCGGACTCGGGGGCGTGGACCCGCGTGAGCAGCAGGCGTTCGGCGTCACCCGCGAGGAGCGCGCGCCGCGCTTCGACGAGGTCATCCCCCTCCTGCGCCGCATCTGGACCGAGGACTCGGTGACCCACGACGGGCCGCATTACTCCTACTCGGAGCTGCGGGTCCGGCCGCACCCGGTGCAGCGGCCTCCCGACATCTGGTTCGGCGGGCGCGCACGATCCGAACTGCGGCGTGTCGGCCGCCTCGGCGATGGGTGGCTCGCGTCCTTCGCGATGCCCGAGGAGTGCGCGCGCGGCCGCGAGGTGATCGAGGCCACCGCCACCGAGCACGGCCGCACGATGGACCCCGAGCACTACGGCGCGATGGTCTTCACGTCCGACGGGCCACTCCCGGAGGCACTGCTCCCGGTGCTGGCCGCGCGCAATCCGGACGTCGATCCCCGCGTGCTCATCCCCGTCGGCCCCGACGCGCTCCGAGCGCGTTGCGAGGGATTCATCGACGTCGGCTTCTCGAAGCTCATCGTCGTGCCACTCGGTGGCTCGACCGGACCGGGGACCGAGCCGAGCATTCACCTCGAGGCGATCGCGCAGGCCCTGCTCGACCTCGAGACCTGACCCGCCCCCTCCGATCGGGAACGGGTCAGAGCGTCACGACCTCGAGGGCACCGTCGGCGTACTGCGCCCGCAGCACCTTCTTGTCGAACTTGCCGACGCTCGTCTTGGGCACCTCGGCGATGAACGCCCACCGCTCGGGCAGCTGCCACTTGGCCACCGAGCCGCCGAGGAACTCGCGCAGGCCGGCGGCGTCGGCGGCGGCACCCTCCTCGAGCACCACGCAGGCCAGGGGCCGCTCGTCCCAGCGCGGGTCCGGCACCGCGACCACGGCGGCCTCGCGCACGTCGGGGTGGGTCATGATCGCGTTCTCGAGTTCGACGGAGGAGATCCACTCGCCTCCGCTCTTGATGACGTCCTTCGAGCGGTCGGTGATCTGCACGAACCCGAGGCGGTTGACGTGCGCGACGTCACCGGTGCGCAGCCAGCCGTCGTCGAACTTCTCAGCCGAATCGTCGAGGTAGTACGAGCCGGTGATCCACGGCCCGCGCACCTGGATCTCACCCACCGACTCCCCGTCCCAGGGCAGCACCGTGCCGGCGTCGTCCACGATGCGCAGCTCGACCCCGGGCACCACCCGACCCGTGTGGGCTCGCCAGTCCATCTCCTCGACCGTCCCCGGCTCGATCCCGCGCGGCGGGCGGGCCACCGCGGCGAGCGGGCTGGTCTCGGTCATCCCCCATGCTTGCAGCATGGTGATGCCGAACTCGGCGTCGAACGCCTCGATGAGCTGGCGCGGCACGGCCGAACCACCGCAGATGATGGTGCGGATCGATGAGAGGTCCACCGGGTTCGTGCGGGCGTGCCGCAGCATGTCGGCCCAGATCGTGGGCACCGCGGCCGAGTACGTGGGCCGGGCCGCCTCGATGAACCGGCTCAGCGGTTCGGCCTGCAGGAAACGGGCGGGCATGTGCAGGTCGGCGCCGACCAACCACCCCGCGTACGGCAGGCCCCAGGCGTTCGCGTGGAACATCGGCACGATGAGCAGGATGCGCTCGCGCTCGGAGATCGCGTTGGTCTGCGCGAAGCACGCCGCCATCGAGTGCAGCACGGTCGATCGGTGCGAGTAGACGACGCCCTTCGGGTTGCCGGTCGTGCCGCTCGTATAGCACATCGCCGCGGCCGCACGTTCGTCGACCTCGGGCCATGCGAACCCGGGCGAGTACGCGGCGATCAGGGTCTCGTAGTCGAGTACGTCGGCTCCGGCACCCGCTGCGGCCGCACCGGCGCGCAGCGCGTCGAGCGCCTCGGCGTCGGCCGGACCGATCACGATGTAGTGCTCGACCGTACGGAACGTGGGCACGAGGGGTGTGATGATCGCGAGCAGGCTCGCGTCCACGATGATCGCCCGGTCCTCGGCGTGGTTGACGATGTACTCGAGCTGCTCCGGGAACAGGCGCAGGTTCAACGTGTGGAGGACCGCACCCATCCCGGGGATCGCGAAGTACGCCTCGACGTGCTCCTGGTGGTTCCAGCACAGCGTGGCGACGCGGTCCCCCGCGGTGATGCCGAGCCCGGCGAGCGCCGCCGCGAGTCGCTCGGCCCGTTCGGCGACCGTGGCGAAGGTCGCGGTGCGCGTGCCCTCGCCGTCGAAGGTCACGACCTCGCCGTCCGGATGCACGGCCCGCCCGTGCCGGAAGACCATCCCGACGGTCAACGGGTAGTCCTGCATCGTGCTGAGCATCTCGGTCCCCTCCCGCAGTCCGACGCGATCGCCGGATCCGGGCGCCGAACGTAGCCGCGCCCCGCAGGTGGGCGCCGCGGCCGCTGCGGTCAGAAGTGCCAGAGCGCGCCGAGCACGAAGCCCAGGACGAGCAGGCCCCCCGCCCGACGGGTGAGCAGGAACGCGTGCGGGGCGAACCACAGCGGCCAGACCGGATTCGGGATCGGGGAGGTCGCGGGCTTCGGCTGCCCGTAGACGCGCCAGACCCGTACGAGCAGCGGGAGGGCGAGGAACACGAGGAGCGTGCCGACCGGGAACCCGCCGCCGATCACGAGGGCGGAGGTCGCCAGGTAGAACGCGACGAACATGCCGCGGGTGACCTGCCGGGCCCTCCGGTCACCGAGGATGACCGGCAACGTGTTGGTGCCGGCGGGCCCATCCCACGGCGCCTTGTCGATGTGCTTGCCCATGAGCACGGTCGTGCACAGGACCGCGTACGGGAGCGAGGCCCACACGATCGCGGCCGGGATCGATCCGGTCGCCGCGTAGTACACGCCTCCGACCATGAGCGGCCCCCAGACGAGCACCACCGTCGGTTCACCGAGCCCGCGCCGCTTGAGTCGCAGGGGCGGCGCGGTGTAGGCGTAGGAGAGCAGGAACCCCCCGAGGGCGAACCCGACGATCGCCCAGCCGCGGGCGAGGGTGAGCACGACCATGATGACGGCGCAGACCGCGTTCACGGCGAGCGCGAGGTGCCGCAGTCGTTCGGCGGTGATGACCCCACTCAGCACCGGGTGGGGCGAGTAGAGGTTGCGCGGGTACTCCTCGGTGTCGGTCCCCACCTCGACGTCGAACAGATCGTTCATGAGGTTGTTCGCCATGTGGGCCAGCACGAGGCCGAGCGACGCCAGCAGGAAGAGGCCCCAGTTCACCGGGTCACGTCGGAACACCGCGAGGAGGCCGGCCTCCGCCGCGGCGACGAGGGTCATCGGCAGCACGCCGGCCCGGGTCAGGAACAGCCAGCGGGAGACCCCGTCCATCTCGCCCTCGGGCGGGTTGGTGGTGGCCAGCACCCAGAGCCACCGCCGCCAGCGCGTCGTCTGCGCGGGCCCGCCCGCAACGGTGTCGGGCACCGATCAGCCCCGTTTCGGCGGGCGAGGGATGAGCGCCGAGGTGCGGCGCCGGTAGTCCGCGAACTCCGGACGGCGGGCCTCGCTGCGGTCGTCGAGCATCGGGATGCTCGCGCCCAGGAACATCGCCACCATCGCCACGACGCCGATCCCCGTCCACCAGAACCCGAAGCCGACCGCGAGGGCGAAGAGGTACATCGACAGCCAGAACATGATCTCGCCGAGGTAGTTCGGGTGACGCGAGTACCGCCACAGGCCCCGGTCCATCACCTGACCGGGCGCCTTGACCTTCGCGAACGCTCGCATCTGCTCGTCGGCGACGAGTTCGAGCAGGGCGCCCCCGATGCCCACGACCGCGGCCACCACGTCGAGCGGGCCGAAGGCGTTCCCGGTGCGCGTGAGCGCCACCACGATCGGGAGGCTCCCGAGCCAGAGCTGGATCGTCGGGAACAGGTGCACCGCGAGGAGGCTCACCACGGCGCGGGGAGCCTTGGACTTCGCGTACATGTCGACGTAGCGCCAGTCCTCATGGTGGAGACCCGGCCAGCCGCGCGCCCAGTTCGCCGTGAGCCGCACCCCCCACACCATGACGACGACGAGCACGAGTGCGGTGCGGGTGCCGTCGATCCCGGACGCCTGCGTGGCGAGCCACACCGCACCGAGCGGCGGGATGACGCTCCAGTACGCGTCGAACATCGACCCGTTGCCGGTGATGCAGGACGCCAGGAAGATCACGACCGTCGCGTACGCGTACCCGACCGCGATCGCCCAGTACGGACTCGAGATACCGACGAGGGATGCCCCCCACCACATGGCCGCGCCGGCCAGCACGTACGCGAGCAGGACGATGAGGAGGGAGGGGCCCCGGGTCGCGGGTCCGCGGTAGCGATGCTCGGTCATCGTTCGGGCCGGCTCAGAGGAACACGACGACGTCGCCGTCGCCGGCCGCCGCGATGCGCTCCGGCGCCTTGCGCAGCGACAGCGACAGGGCCGTCCACATGATGCCGGTGATCACCGCCGAGATGCCGACGAGCAGGAAGACCACGCCCACGCCGATGTTCGGCCAGACGATGAACACGACGCCCACCACGATGCCGAGCGCACCGAGGAGGAGCCGCCAGCCCCACGCGTAGCCCTTGTCGGCGAACGCGGAGACGACCCGGATGAGCCCACCGAGCAGGAAGCCGATGCCCCAGACGATGGCGATGGCCTTCACCGTCACGTCGGGCCAGAACGCGATGAGCGCACCGGCGGCCATGAGCACGATGCCGGCGACCACCGCCGGCGTGCGGTGCACGGCGTGCCGGGAGTGGACGAGGTCGACGATCCCGACGACCACGAGGTAGAGGCCCACGACCCAGGCGACCGTCTCGGCGCCCTTCACCGGTTCGAACAGGAGCCAGATGCCGAACCCGAGCGACAGCAGGCCGGCCACGAGCAGGACCCACCAGAGCTTCGCCGCGGCCTTCGCCACCTCGGAGAGCGGCACCGCCGTCCCGACCACCATCTCGTCCCCCATCGTCGCCCCTCCGGTTGCCGACCCTGACGGGCCGAGGTCAGACGCGCCGACGGGCCCAGTCGTAGGAGACGCGGGTACCGAGGAGCACGTCGTGGATGCCACGATTCTTACGGCTGAGCGCCACGAGAACGAGGATCCACGGTGCCGCAGCGCACAGGAC
>JBEAXD010000097.1:0-4495 GCA_041159995.1 Actinomycetota bacterium
GCAGTGCCTCGCGGGTGTCCGAGAATCCGTAGCCGTCGGTACCGAGCGCAGCGAACGGACGCGGCACCCACCGGGCGACCTGATCGGCGACGGACGCCATGTAGTCACTCACCGCGACCACGGGTCCGTCGTGCTCCTGGAGGCACTCGGTCACGTACGCCGACCGGGCCTCCTCGCCCGGGTGCAACCGGTTCCAACGGGTCACGTCGAGTGCGTCGTCCCGCAGCGCCTTCCACGAGGTCGCACTCCACACCTCCACCTCGACGCCGAACCGCTCCGCGAGCAGTGTCCGAGCACCGAGGGCCGCGCCCATCGCCGATCCGCTCGCCAGGATCGAGGCGTCCGGTGCGCCACCACCCGGCGGACCGACGAACCGGTACAGCCCACGGACGATCCCCTCGTCGACGGCGTCCGGCTTCGGCGGCATCTCGATGTTCTCGTTGTACAGCGTGAGGTAGTAGAAGCAGTCCTCCCCCGCCGGGCCGTACATCCGCTCGATCCCGTCGCGCACGATGACCGCGGTCTCGTAGGCGAACGCCGGGTCGTAGGCGCGCAGGTTCGGGACGACCGAGGCCAGCACGTGGCTGTGACCGTCATCGTGCTGCAGCCCCTCACCCGCCAACGTCGTTCGCCCCGCGGTCGCCCCGAGGAGGAACCCGCGACCGAGTTGGTCACCGAACGCCCAGATGAGGTCGCCGACCCGTTGGAACCCGAACATCGAGTAGAAGGTGAAGAACGGGATGAGCGGTGTCGCCCAGGTCGAGTACGCCGTGCCGGCCGCGGTGAACATCGCGAGCGCACCCGCTTCGTTGATCCCCTCCTCGAGCACCTGGCCGTCGGCGGCCTCCCGGTAGGCCAACAGCAGGCTCGCGTCCACGGGCTCGTACCGTTGACCGCCCGGCGCGTAGATGCGGTACTCACGGAACAGCGCGTCCATCCCGAAGGTGCGGGCCTCGTCCGGGATGATCGGCACCACCCGTGATCCGATCGCGGGATCGGCGAGGAGCCCACGCAGCAGACGGGTGAAGGCGGTGGTGGTGCTCGCCGTCGCCCGCCCGCCCGAGCCGGCGGCGAACTCCTCGAACGGACCCGGGGACGGCGGAGGGAACGCGACGCCGCCGGTCCGACGCTCCGGCAGCGGCCCGCCG
Source organism: Actinomycetota bacterium (assembly GCA_041159995.1). Taxonomy (GTDB): domain Bacteria; phylum Actinomycetota; class Acidimicrobiia; order IMCC26256; family IMCC26256; genus IMCC26256. Next base: position 1,149 of record JBEAXD010000097.1, read on the forward strand.
AGCGTCCGGCGGCGGTCCGCGAGGTAGGCGAACTCTTCGCTGTCGGGCGCGAACCGGAAGAACGGCGGGATCCCGTCGGCGAGCGCCGCGTCGGGGATCGGCAGGTCGAGGCGATCGCGGAACGCGACGAGGTCGGGGGTCGACATCTTCTTGATCTGATGCGTCGCGTTCCGGGCCTCGATGTCGGAACCCAGCGCCCACCCCTTCACGGTCTTGGCCAGGATCACCGTGGGCTGACCCCGATGCGCCACCGCGGCGGCGTACGCGTTGTGGATCTTGAGGTCGTCGTGGCCACCGCGGGGCAGTCGGCGCAGGTCGTCGTCGCTGAGGTGCTCGACGAGCGCGGTGAGTCGCGGGTCGGCCCCGAAGAAGTGGTCACGGATGTAGGCACCGGATTCGACCGAGTACTTCTGGAACTCGCCATCGACCACCTCGTTCATGCGGTCGACGAGGACGCCGTCGACGTCCGCGGCGAGCAGCGGGTCCCAGCCCGAACCCCAGACGAGCTTGATGACGTTCCAGCCCGCCCCACCGAAGATCGCCTCGTGCTCCTGGATGATCTTGGCGTTGCCCCGCACCGGGCCGTCGAGGCGCTGCAGGTTGCAGTTGACGACGAAGATCAGGTTGTCGAGCCGCTCCCGGGCGGCGATCGCCAGCCCCGCGAGGGATTCGGGCTCGTCCATCTCCCCGTCGCCGACGAAGCACCACACCCGGGCCGCCGCGGTATCGAGGATCCCCCGGTGGGCGAGGTACCGGTTGCACCGGGCCTGGGCGACGGCGTTGAGCGGCCCGAGACCCATCGACACCGTCGGGAACTGCCAGAACTCCGGCATACGCCGGGGGTGTGGGTACGAGGGCAGACCGTGGCCCGAGAGCTGGCGGCGGAACCCCTCGAGGCGGTCCTCATCGAACCGCCGCTCGACGAACGCCCGCGAGTAGATGCCCGGGGCCGAGTGGCCCTGGAAGTAGATCTGATCCCCTCCGCCGGGGGCGTCCGCGCCACGGAAGAAGTGGTTGAACCCGACCTCGTACAGCGAGGCGGCCGACGAGTACGTCGAGAGGTGACCGCCGATCCCGTCGTGGAGGAGGTTCGCCCGGTCGACCATCGCGACCGCGTTCCAGCGGACCGCCCGTCGGATGCGCCGCTCGATCGCCACGTCGCCCGGGAACGGGATCTCGTCCTCGGCCGGGATGGTGTTGACGTAGGGCGTCGTCCGCACCGACCCGACGTCGATGCCGAGGTCGTGCGCCCGATCCAGCAGGCGGTGCAGCAGGTAGCGGGCCCGGCTCGGGCCGCGGGCGGCGACGACCGCGTCGAGGGACTCCACCCACTCGGCGGTCTCCTCCGGATCCCGGTCCGGGAGTTGGTGCACGAAGTCGTCGCGGTCCACCGGGCCTCCTCGCCCTGAGGCTAGGTCCTTCGACCGGGGTCCGCTCCACGTCGATCCGACAGCCACGGCGCCCGGCGATTCGTCAGGATTGTGGTTCCGTGCCCTCGTCCGCGCCGTTACCATCCCTGCGGTCCGAACGTGAATCTGTCGTCGGGTCAGGTGACGACGCCAACCCCCGAGGTGACCGTGCGCACGCAGATCGAAGCGGCGATCGAGGCGCTGCTGCGCCGCGCCGACGCCGACGCCCGGGGCGCCACGGCGGTCGAGTACGCCATCATCGTGTCGCTCATCGCCGCCGTCATCGTCGTCGTGGTCGGCCTCCTCGGCCTGGCCACGCAGGACAACTTCCGGTCGATCACCGACCTGCTGCCCTGAGCCGCCGGGACCGGTGGCTCGATCGGACCGCAGCGTCCACAGCGAGGCGCCACCCGGCGGGACTCGCCCATGGTTCGGATCCGGCGTGGGCCGGAACTCCGCGGTGGGCGATAGAGGACTTGAACCTCTGGCCCCTTCCGTGTCAAGGAAGTGCTCTACCTCTGAGCTAATCGCCCGCGGGGCCGGGACGATAGCAGCGCGCAGGGTCCGCACCGGGGCCCGGAGCGGCGGCCCGACCTAGGACACCGTCGGCCCTCAACCGGGCCGACCGACCGACCGATAGGACCTCCGTCCCGGCACCACCGGGCAGGATGTACCTGCACATGGCCAGGAGGGACGGCGTGGCCGGCGAGCTGCAACACCGCGAGGAGCCCACGGCGGGCCGCTACCGCGGCCCGGATCGGCGCGCGTCGATGGATGGGGTCCCCGAGTTCCGCCTCGCGCTCCCCTGTGCCGCCGTCGTGCTCGCGGGCATCGTCGGCGCGGTGTTGCTCCGCGCCGCACCGAGTCTCGACTCGGAACTCGCCACCGTGTCCACCGTCGGCCGCATCGCCCTCGCCGTGGCCGGGATCGCTGCGATGCTCCGGTGGCGACTCGACCACCTCAGCCGCTCCTACTGGTTCGGTCTCGCCGCTCTGGTCGCCGCACTGCCCCTCCTCACGATCTCAGCCGGCACCCGCTCCACCGACGCGATGACCTTCGCCGTCTACGTGGCGACCATCCCGTTGGTGTGGTTCGGGAACCGATCGCCCGCCGTCGACACCGCCCGTCGGCTGCGGCGCTCCGTCGCCTGGATCGTTCCACTCGTCGCCGCCGCGCTCGTGCTCGGAGCCATCGAACGACCGGGCTTCCACACGGCGATGCTCGTCTGCACCTCGGTCCTGCTCTTCGGGCTGTTGGCCCAGTGGATCCTCCGGGCCCGAGGCGGCGGGGCCCTGAACGGCCGGTGGTACGTCCCGACCCTGCTCGCGACCTCGCTCGCACCGCTCGCCGGCATCGCGGCGGGCTCGAACTCGCTGGAGTACCCGGCGGGTGGACCCATGCTGCTCGTGGCCGCCGGCGTCGCGTTCACGGGGTCGATCGCCGAACTCCACCTCGCCGCGGCACGCCATCAGGGCCTGGTCCTCGCAGCGACGATCGCACGCGACGACGAGGTCGATCGGCGAACCCGCCAGGAGGCGGAGGCGGCGAGTCAACTGCACGAGGTCCGTTCCCGGGTCGCGGCGATCGAGGGCGGTGTCTCGGTCATGCGCGGCGTCGATGCTCGGGATGACCTCAGCGCTGCGGTGGGTGCCGAGATCGAGCGGCTCCGGAAGTTGGTCGCGCCCGCGCCGCGCGACGAGGCCGGACCGTTCAACGTGCTCGACGCCCTCCGCCCGACCCTCGTCGTCGCTGCGACCTCGTGGCCGGTCGACTACGCGATCCCGGAGGACCTGATGGCGGTCGGCCGAGCGGATGACCTCGCTCAGGTCGTCCACGGACTCATCCACAACGCGTCGAAGTTCGCAACGGGATCGCCGATCGAGGTCACCGCCACGGTCGACGGCGGCCACGTCCTGGTGTCCGTGGACGACCACGGCG
>JBEAXD010000168.1:0-2812 GCA_041159995.1 Actinomycetota bacterium
CGACCGGCACGTCGGGCACGGCCTCGATGGGCGCGCCCGCGTCCAGCGGCGCACCCGTGCGGTCGTGGTCGTCGAGTCGATCCTTGATGACCTTGAGCGGGAGGAAGTTGTCCTTCTGCTGGGTCAGGATCCAGCGCAGACGATCCACGTCGCGGTCGAAGAACTTCCGGTACCCCGACGGCGTGCGCTCGGGGGCGATGAGGCCCTGGCTCTCGAGGAACCGGATCTTCGAGATCGTGACGTCCGGGTACTCGTCACTCAGCAGTGCGAGCACCTCGCCGATGGATCGGTGCGGGGCCTCCGCCGGCTCGCTCATGCGGCGCGGAACACGATGACGTACCGCCCGATCTGGATCTCGTCCCCGTCGGCGAGGACCCGTCGATCGATGCGGTCCCGGTTGACGTACGTGCCGTTGAGCGACCCGACGTCCTCGACCACGACGCCGTCGGGCGTGCGCTCGAACGTCGCGTGCCGGCGCGAGACCGTGATGTCGTCGAGGAAGACGTCCGAATCGGGATGACGCCCGGCCTGCAGCCGGCCATCCCCGACCGCGAAGTTCGAGCCGGCGTTCGGACCGCGGGCGATGTGGAGCACCGCGTGCGAACCGGGACCGCCGCCTCCCGGCGGGGTCGCCACGACGGCTGGGATCGAGAGCGTGGTCTCGTCGGACGCGACGAGGTGGGTCCCACAGGACGAGCAGAACCGGGCCTCACCGGCGTTCTCGTGACCGCATCGGCTGCACTGCATGGCGGGCAGGCTACCGCCGGAGGGCCGTGCCGGGAACCCTCACCGTGGAGCGGAGGTCGAGCCCGCAGGGCGGCGTGCAACCCGGGGTCGGCGCGAACGCGACCCTCGACCGGACCTCGAGCCCGGACCGGCTCAACCCTCGACGAGGGCGCGGTAGCCGGCAGCGTCCATGAGGGAGTCGAGTTCACCCGGGTCGCTCATCTCCACCGTGAAGATCCAACCCTGACCGTAGGGCTCGGCGTTGACGAGTTCGGGGGCGTCCTCTAGGGCCGAGTTCACCTCGACCACCGTGCCGCTGAGCGGCGCGTAGATCTCGGACACCGACTTCGTCGACTCGACCTCGGCGCACCCGGCCGACCGGATCACGGCGAGCCCGGCGTCGGGGAGCTGGACGAACACCACGTCGCCGAGGGCGTCCTGGGCGAAATCCGTGATGCCGATCGTGGCCCGCGTCCCCTCGACGCGCACCCACTCGTGTTCCTCGCTGTAGCGCAGGTCCTGCGGGTACTGCATGCTCGCCCCTCCGTCGGCTCGACTCGGGATCCGAACCTAGCCCGCGAGGAGCCGGATCCTCCGTGCGTACTCGGCCGCGAGCTGCGCCGCCTCGTGGTCGCTCCCCGATTCCGCCCACACGTGCACCGTGGGGTCCTCGGGATCGGGCAGCACGAGCACCCAGGCGTCCCCGAGGTCGATCTTGACCCCGTCGACGAGGAGCAGGTCCCGGTCCTGGTTCCGTTCGACCATCTCCCGCATCACGGTGCCCTTGCGGTCCCACGGCGTGCCCACGGCCTCGTGGGCGACGTGGACCCGGGCCTGGCGCCGGACGACCTCCGAGAGGATGCGGCCGGTCCGGGCCAGGAGGTCGAGGAGGCGCACCAGTGTCGCGGTGGCGTCGTAGGCCGGCAGGAACTCCGGCCAGATGAATCCCTGCTCGAGCGAGGCCGCGAACACGACCGTGCCGGTCGAGGCCACCTCCATGAGGTGCGCCGCCGCCAACTTCGTCCACTCGATCGACACGTCGTGGGCGGCCGCGATGCGCTCGGCCTCGCGGCTCACCGACACCGGGAGGGCGATCCGGGTCCCCGGCTGGGTCTCGGCCACCAACGCGACGAGCGCGAGCAGCGTCTGGGAGGGGTCGAGCACGTGACCGGTGTCGTCGACGAAGAGTGCGGTCTCCCCATCCGCGTCGAGCACCACCCCGAGGTCCGATCCCGAGGCCCGCACGAGGTCACCGATCCGTCGGGCCCGCTCGTCCCGGTCCTCCAGCGACCCCGCGCCGATCCGCGTCGCCGCGAACGGGTTCACCGCGAGGACCTCGGCACCGACCTTCGCGAACACGCTCGGCAGCGCGAGCGAGGACGCACCGTACGAGTAATCGATGACGACCTTGAACGCCCGCTCCCGCAGCCGGTCCCGATCGATGATCCGTTCGAGCGCTGCGGTGTAGTAGTCGAGCGTGCGGGGCGGGAAGACGATGTCCCCGATGTCGGCGGCGAAGGCCCTCCGGAAGTCCTCGCGGTACAGGAGCCGCTCGATGCGGCGCTGGAAGGCCTCATCGATGTCGCGACCCTCGGGGTCGAAGATGCGGATCTCGATCGAGGTCGGATCCCCGGGCGCGAGGCGGACGCTGATCCCACCGGCAGCCTGGGAGTTGAGCACCTGGAACCGGGTGAGCGGCACGGTCGCGAGCTCCATGTCGTCGACGTTCGCTCCGGCGAGGTTGAGCGCGCCGATCACCGATCGCTTGAGCGCACGGGCCGCCCGGCTCGTATCCCGGCTGACCGTGACGACCGCACCCTTCGGCAGTGATGAGGCGTACGCGAGCGCGAGACGGCTCGCACTCTCCGAGGTGATGTCGACGTTGGCGAGCCCCGACGCGCCCCGACGGCCGAAGAGCGTGCGCGCCCCCCGGGTCTCCCACACGATCGAGGAATTGACGACCGCACCGCTCTCCACCGTCTTGAACGGGTACACCTTCACGCCCGGGTTGATCACCGCCCGATCCCCGATGAAGCACTCGTCCCCCACCACCGCGCCCTCGGCCACCGTGGAGCTGTCTCTTATA
>JBEAXD010000177.1:0-11275 GCA_041159995.1 Actinomycetota bacterium
CCGAGCAGGATGATGCCCTGGGTCCAGAGCAGTCCGCCGGCGATGTTGTACGTGACGAACCGGCGGTACTCCATCCGCCCGACGCCGGCGAGGATCGGGGTGAAGGTCCTCACGATCGGCACGAACCGTGCGAGCACGATCGCCTTGGCCCCGTGTCGGTCGAAGAAGGCATCGGCCTGGGTCACGTACTGCTGCTTGAAGATCTTGGAGTCCGGGCGCTTGAAGAGGGCCGGACCGACCTTCTTGCCGAACGCGTACCCGACCTGATCGCCGATGATGGCGGCGAGCGCGCACCCCACGAGGATCACCGGCAGCGACAGGGAGATCTTCAGGTCGCTGCCCCCGGCGGCGATGAGCCCCGCGATGAACAGCAGCGAGTCGCCGGGCAGGAAGAAGCCGATGAGCAGGCCGGACTCGGCGAAGATGATGGCGATGAGTCCGATCGTCGCGAACGATCCGAGCGCTTCGAGCAGTCGCTCGGGACTCAGGGGTCCGGCGCCGAGCGTGAAGTGGGTGGCGGCGTAGCCGAGGGCCGCCGCGAGGTGGGTGGGCATCCCCTGACGTTAGAGGCTCCGCCGGGTCCGGCTTGACACGGGTCGGTCCGGCGTGCGAACGGTTGAAAAAGGGGCGAGCGGCCCGAGAACCGCCGCGGAGCCCTCCGCCGGGCGTACGGTCCCGGCGCCCGACCATCGGACCGCGTCTCCCCGCGGGCCGACCCCGAACCCGTTGGAGCCGAGTTGCCGAACCACCTCGTGATCGTCGAGTCGAAGACCAAGGCCGACACGATCGGCCGCTTCCTCGGCGACGACTACACCGTGCTCGCCTCCTACGGCCACGTGCGCGACCTGCCCGAGAAGGGGCTCGGCATCGACGTCGAGAACCACTTCGCCCTCGAGTGGGATGAACCGCGCGGCCGTTCCAAGGAGGTCGTGCGGGACATCAAGCGGGCGCTGAAGGCCGCGGACTCGCTCTACCTCGCCACCGACGAGGATCGCGAGGGGGAGTCCATCGCCTGGCACCTCCTCGAGATCCTCCAACCGAAGGTCGACGTCCGTCGGATGGTCTTCCACGAGATCACGCGGGAGGCGATCGACGAGGCCATCGAGTCGCCGCGCGACATCGACCGCCGACTCGTCGAGGCCGCCGATGGCCGACGCATCCTCGACCGACTCGTCGGGTACGAGGTCTCGCCGGTGCTCTGGCGCCGGGTGCCGAGCGCCCGCAGTGCCGGCCGGGTGCAGAGCGTCGCGGTGCGACTGGTGGTCGAGCGCGAGCGCGAGCGCATGCGCTTCCGGCGGGCCGGGTACTGGGACCTCGCCGCCACCATGCGGGCCGCGTCGGGGGCCGATCAGCGCACCTTCGCCGCGAAGCTCGCCGAGGTCGGCGGCGCACCGGTGGCGACCGGCAAGGACTTCGATCCCGACACCGGTGCGCTCAAGTCCTCGTCGAGGGCGCGTCACCTCGACGAGGCGGCGGCGTCGGCCCTCGCCGGCGCGCTCGCCGATGCATCGTTCCGGGTGCTGGCCGCCGAGCAGAAGCCGGGTACGTCGGTGCCGAAGGACGCCTTCCGCACGTCGACCCTCCAGCAGGAGGCCGGCAACAAGTTCTCGTGGAGCGCGGGCCGCACGATGTCGGTCGCCCAGGGGCTCTACGAGCGCGGCTACATCACCTACATGCGGACCGACTCCGCCCACCTCTCCCAGCAGGCGATCCACGCGGCCCGGACCCAGATCACCGACCGGTTCGGATCGGAGTACCTGTACCCGAACGAGTCCGGCCGCAAGGCCCGCGGGAAGGCGACCGGCGCGCAGGAGGCCCACGAGGCGATCCGCCCGGCGGGGGAGCGGTTCCGCGCCCCGGATGAGGTGCGCCGCGAACTCAGCAACGACGAGTTCACGCTCTACGACCTCATCTGGAAGCGCACGCTCGCCAACCAGATGGCGAACGCCGAGTACCTCCAGTCGACGCTCCGCATCGGGGCGACGGCGAACGGCGAGGAGGTCGTGTTCCGCGCCTCGGGCCGTCAGTACACGTTCCTCGGCTTCCGGGTCGCCTACGTCGACATCTCCGAGGACGACCCGGCCGAGGACGAGGAGGAGGCGGTGCTCCCGGCGCTCGCGCAGGGTGACGCGGTCGACTGCACCGACCTCCTCGTCGACGGGCACAGCACGAACCCGCCGGCCCGCTACACCGAGGCGAGCCTCGTGAAGGAGCTCGAGGCCCGCGGCATCGGGCGCCCGTCGACGTACGCGTCGATCATCGACAAGATCTCCTCGACCCGGGGCTACGTGTTCAAGCAGGGCAACGCCCTCGTGCCCTCGTGGACCGCGTTCGCCAAGACGCAGTTGCTCGAGATGTACTTCGGGCACCTCGTCGACTACCGGTTCACCGCGCAGATGGAGCAGGTGCTCGACCAGGTCGCGGCCGGCGAGGCCGAGGTCGAGAAGTGGCTCGACGAGTTCTACTTCGGGCGCACCGAACCCGGCCTCAAGCAGCTCGTCTCCCAGGAGCACCTCGACACCATCGAGATGAGCGTCGTGAACGCGATCCCCATCGGCACCGACGCCGAGGGGAACGAGATCTCGGTGCGGGTCTGGCGCAACGGTGAGTCGCTGCACCGCGGTGAGGTCGAGAAGTGCACGATGCCCGACGGCGTGCTGCCCGACGAACTCACGGTCGAGCGGGCGGAGGAGATCCTGGCCAAGGGGACGCTGGGCCCGCGAGAACTCGGGCCCGACCCCGACACGGGGCTCCCGATCATCGTGCTCAACGGCCGGTTCGGACCGTTCCTCCAGGTCGGCGTGCAGGATCCGGCCGCCACCGGCAAGGGCAAGAAGGCCGAGAAGCCGAAGCGGGCCTCACTGTTCAAGAGCATGGACCCCGAGTCCGTCACCTACGAGGAGGCGCTGCAACTCCTGGCCCTGCCGCGGGTCGTCGGCGAGATCGAGGGTGAGGAGGTCACCGCTCAGACCGGGCGGTACGGCCCGTACCTCCGCAAGGGCACCGACTCGCGCTCGATCGAGACCGAGGAGCAGTTGCTCACGATCACCATCGAGGAAGCGGCCGCGATCTACGCGCAACCGAAGCGGGGCCGGGGGCGCGTCGCGAAGCCGCCGCTCGCCGATCTCGGTCCGCACCCGGAGACCGGTGCGCCGATGGTCGTGAAGGACGGTCGTTTCGGTCCGTACATCACCGACGGGACCGTCAACGCGACCGTGCCCCGCGGCGTGGATCCCGAGCAGGTCACCGCGGAGATGGCGGTGCAGCTGCTGGCCGAGCGTGTGGCGCGTCTCGCCGATGCGCCGAAGAAGGCGACGCGTGTGGTCAAGAAGGGCACCTCGAAGACCTCGAAGGCGGGCGCGGCCAAGAAGGCTGCGAAGGGCACCGCGAAGAAGTCGGCGAAGCGTGTGGCGAAGGCGCCGGCGACGAAGCGCAGTGGCGCCCCGGATCCGGAGCCCGTCGTCGAGGCGATGGACGAGATGCTGCGGGAGTTCTCAGCGGGTCCCGAGGCCGAGTAGGTCCCGGCGGGGGCCCGCGCGGTCGGCCCCGTAGGCTCGGGGGCGCGTGAGCACCGAGACCCCGTTCATCCCGGCCTCCCCGGAGGAGCAGCCGCCCGATCCCTCGGCGCTGCGCGGGGTGTTCCGCAACCCGGCGTTCGTCCGGCTCTGGACCGCCCAGGTCCTCTCGAGCCTCGGCGACTGGGTCGGGCTCTTCGCGATCCTCGCGATCGCGGCCCGGGTGTCGAACAACTCGGCCACCGCGGTGAGCCTCGTCATGGTCGCGCGCATGCTGCCCTCGTTCTTCCTCGCAACCCTCGGTGGCGTCATCGTCGACCGGTTCGACCGGCGGAAGGTGATGGTCATCGCCGACGTCGGGCGGGCCGGCCTGCTGTGCGCCCTGCCGTTCGCGAACAGCATCTGGGTGCTCGTCCTCATCTCGTTCGCGATCGAGATCCTCACCCTGCTCTGGGGTCCGGCCAAGGACGCCGCGCTGCCGAGTGTCGTGGCCAAGGAGCAGCTTGCGAACGCGAATTCGCTCGGACTCGTGGCCTCCTACGGCACGTTCCCGTTCGGCGGTGTGATCTTCTCGGCCCTCGCCGTCGTCGCGACGTGGCTCGGTGGCTTCGAGGCGCTCAAGAGCCTGTCGGTGAGCAAGGAGACCATCGCGCTCTGGGCCGACGCCGCCACCTTCCTCGCCTCGGCCGTCCTCGTGCTCGGGCTGCCGATCCCCGGCCCGGAGCACACCGGGCGCAGGTTCGAGTGGAACCAGAGCATCACCGAGATCCGCGAGGGGATGTCGTTCATCCGGACGGACCGGCGTTCCCGCGCCGTCATCGTCGGGATGGGCGTCGGCATCATCGGCGCCGGCGCGATGGTGCCGCTCGGACCGGTCTTCGCCGACACGATCCTCGGGGGGCCGGCGCAGTTCGGTGTCCTCATGACCGCGCTCGGCACCGGCGCGGCCATCGGGGTGGTGACGCTGCTGCTCGTGCAGAGCCGGGTGCGCCGTGAGCCCGTCTTCGAGTGGGCGGTGATCGGTGTGGGCGGCTTCCTCGTGGCCGGGGCGACGTTCTCGAGCGGCGGCCTCGTCGCGCTCATGATCGCCGGGGTCGGCGCGTGCGCGGGCACGGCGTACGTCACCGGATTCACGGTGCTCCAGGAGCACGTGTCCGATGAACTCCGGGGCCGCACGTTCGCGACGCTCGCGGCGGTCGTCCGGCTGTGCCTGCTCATCTCGCTCACGGTCTCGCCCCTGCTCGCCGACGTCGCGGGCTGGCTCTCCGGCCTGTTCATCCCGGGCAAGTCGGTGACCATCGGTGGGCTCACCTACGCCTTCCCCGGTGTGCGGTTCGCGCTCTGGTTCGGTGGAGCGCTCGTCATCGGTGGCGGGATGTACGCGCGCCTCGAACTCCAGCGCATGGGACGCGAGGAGGCGTCCCGCGGGCACCCGACGCGTCCGGCCCGGCGTGGCTCGACCCCGACGGTCGGCGACGCCGGTCCCGAGCCCGCGGGTGACGACCCCGGAACGGACGCACCGTGACCGGTCGCTTCGTGGTGATCGAGGGCGCGGACGGCACGGGGAAGAGCACCCAGGTCGCGCGGCTCGTCGAGTGGGTGCGGGCCCGGGGCGGCACGGCGATCGCGACCCGCGAGCCCGGAGGCACCCCGACCGGGGCCGGCATCCGGGCGGTGCTGCTCGACGGCACCGATCCGCTGGACGCACGGGCCGAGGCGCTGCTCATGGCCGCCGACCGTGCGCAGGCGCTCGCGGAACTGGTCCGTCCGGCCCTCGCACGTGGGGCGTGGGTGATCTCGGACCGCCACGTCCCGTCATCGCTCGTCTACCAGGGCGTGGCCCGGGATCTCGGGGTCGAGGAGGTGGCGCGCATCAACGCGTGGGCGACGGGGGGCACGGCGCCCGACCTCGTCGTGGTCCTCGACGTGGCGGACGAGGTGGTCGACGCACGACGTGCGACCCGTGACGGTGGCGATGACCGCATGGAGCGCGAGTCGGCGGTGTTCCACGACCGGGTCCGTCGCGCGTACCGGGACCTCGCCGCGCGCGAGGGGTGGGCGGTGCTCGATGCCAGCGGTCCGGCCGACGAGGTGGGGGACCGCCTGCTCGCGCTCGTCGAGGCCCGACTCGGCCGTCCGAGTCCCTCCTAGGCTCGGCCCCGATGCCGACCACCGACGCCCCCGACCGTCGCGCGATCGATCCCCGGTCGGGGATCGTCGGGCAGCCGCGCGCCCTCGAGGCCCTCCGGCGGGCCGCCGTGCGACCGGTGCACGCGTACCTGCTCGTCGGCCCGCGCGGATCCGGGGTCGAGGAGGGCGCGCGGGCCCTCGGTGCCGCGCTCGTCGAGGCGGCGGGCGATCCCCGCATCGCCCGTGGGCGCCATCCCGACGTCGTGGAGTTCCGCCCGAGCGCGAACGAGTACTCCGTCGAGCGCGACGTCCGGGGCGGGGTGCTGCCCGAGATCCACGCCGCGCCGATCGAGGGTCCGCGCAAGTGCGTCGTGCTCTTCGAGGCCGAGCGCCTCAACGATCCGAGCGCGAACGCGCTGCTCAAGAGCATCGAGGAGCCACCGCCGCGCACCGTCGTCATCGTGGTGACCGATTCCGCCGACGCGCTCGCGATCACCATCCGGTCCCGCTGTCAGCGCATCGACTTCGGGGCGCTGTCCGACGAACTCGTGGTCGAGGCCCTCCTGGCCGATGGCGTCCCCGCCGACGCGGCGCGGCTCGCCGCGTCACTCGCCGGTGGACGGCTCGATCGGGCCCGCACGCTCGCCGGGCCGCTCGCGCCGCTGCGCCTGGCGTTCGCCGACGCGCCGGCGCGGGTCACCGGGTACGGGGCCACGGTGCTCGACCTCGCGACCGGACTCGGCGCGGCCCTCGACGACGCGGTCGCCGCGCTCGAGGCGGCCCAGACCCGGGACCTGGCGGAGGCCGATGCCGAGGCGGAGCGACTCGGCTACGCGACACGCACCGCGCAGGCGATGCGCCGCCGACTCGTCGAAGCGCAGAAGCGAACCCTGCGCCGGGCCCGCACCGAGGCGCTCCTCGAGGGCATCGCGGCGATCGAGTCGGTCTACCGCGACGCTCTCGCGCCCGATGCCGCGCCGCGCAACCTCGACCGCGCGCCGTTGCGGGTCGGTGCCCGCGAGGCGGCCCGCGCCCTCGACGTGTGCGCGGCGACCCGGCGGTCGTTCACCTTCAACCCGACGGAGGGGCTCCTGCTCGAGCACCTCCTGCTCCACCTGCCGCCGGTCGCGTCTGCCTAGGCTGCACCGGCGGCTCGACGATCGGAGGATCCATGTCGAAGCAGATGCTCAACGAGCAGACCTTCACCGCGGCGAACATCCAGCGGGTCGACGCGTCGGCCACGCGGCCGATGACCGTGGGCGGGGTGGCGGGCAAGACCTTCATCCTGCTGGTGGTCACGCTGGTGTGTGCCGGGGTCGGGTGGAGCCGGTCCGAGACGCTCGCCGACGGCAGCCCGTTGCTCCTGTTCGGTGGCTTCCTCCTGCTCATCGGCCTCACGATCGCCGCAGCCCGCAATCCCCGGATCGCACCGTTCGCGGGCTTCGCCTACGCGCTCATCATGGGGTTCTGGGTCGGCGCGATCTCCAAGATCTACAACGACGCGTACAACGGGATCGTCACGCAGGCCCTGCTCGCCACGGTCGGTGCCTTCACCGCGATGCTCGTGCTGTACACGACGCGCATCGTGAAGGTCACGAACCGCATGATCGGGATCATCATGGGTGCCACCTTCGGCGTGATGCTGCTCTACCTCTTCTCCTTCGTGCTCTCGATCTTCGGCGCCCGACCGTCCTTCCTCAGCGACTCCTCGGGCCTCGGCATCGCCATCAGCGTCGGCATCTGCGTGATCGCGTCGCTCAACCTGCTCGTGGACTTCGCGTTCATCGAGCGCGGCGTGGAGGCGCAGGCCCCGGCGATCTACGAGTGGTACAGCGCCCTGTCGCTGCTCTCGACGATGGTCTGGCTCTACCTCGAGGTGCTCCGACTCCTCGGGCGCATCCAGGGTCGCTGATCCGTCGACCCGTCCGCGCGGACGGGGGTGGGGACGATGCGGGCCCGTCCTGACGGACGGGCCCGATCACGTTCGGCGATGTGGAGCCGGAGAGGGGATTCGAACCCCTGACCTGCTCATTACGAGTGAGCTGCTCTGCCGACTGAGCTACCCCGGCAACAGGTCGGAGAGCGTACACCGGCCCCGCTCGGGCGTCGGCCCCGGCGGATGCGGCTCAGGCCAGGTCGCCGCGCACGACGGCATGGACCATCGCATCGGCCCGGCGACCGTCGCCGAGCACGATGCGGCTGCGGGCGACGCCCTCCTCGCGGGCACCGACGGCCCGAGCCACCGCTCGGCTCCGTTCGTTGTGCACGGCCGCGATGATCTCGATGCGTTCGAGCCCGACCTCGCCGAGCCCCCAGGCCGCGAGCAGGCGCGCGCTCCGGGTCGCGTACCCGCGACCCGTATGGGCGGTCGCGACCCAGTACCCGATCTCGCCGATCGCTCCGTCGTACCCGTCGAGGCGCAACCCGCACGCCCCGAGCACCTCACCGGTGGGCGCGGCGTGGATCGCGAAGTGGTACTCCTGGCCGCGTTCACGCGACCGACGGGCGCGTCGCACGAACTCGGCCATCTCGGCCCGTTCGTACCCCTCGCGGCACCACGGGAACCAGGGGATGAGTTCGGGGATCGAGGCCACCGCGGCGGCGTGCAGCCCGTCGACGTGGGCCTCGACCACCGGGCGCACGGCGACCACGCCGTCGGTGAGCTCGGTGACCCGGTACATGGCCCCACGATCCCACACCCGCCGGTGGGGCGGACCGCCGATTCCCGAGGCCGATGTCCGACGGTCCCGGTATCCTCGGACCCATGGCTGATCGGGCGCGGTTCGAGGAGATGACGCGGGAGTACATGCCCGCGCTCTACTCGCACGCCCTGCGACTCACCCGCAATCCGTCCGACGCCGAGGACCTCGTGCAGGAGACCTACCTCCGGGCCTACCGGGGTTTCCCCACCTTCGGCGAGGGCGGCAACCTGCGGGCCTGGCTGTTCCGCATCGCGACCAACGCCTACATCAACGTGTACCGGGCCCGTCAGCGCCGGCCCGAGCAGCGTGACCTCGACGGCATGGAGGAGTGGGCGCTCCACGGTGCCATCGGCGGGCTCGAGGCGGCGGCCGCCGCGCGCACCGCCGAGATCGAGGCCCTCGACGCCATGCCCGACGAGGACGTGAAGCGGGCGCTCGACGAACTCCCCGAGATCTTCCGCCAGACCGTGCTGCTCGCCGACGTCGAGGGGTTCTCGTACCGCGAGATCGCCGAGATCACCGACGTCCCGATCGGCACGGTGATGAGTCGGCTCCACCGGGGAAGAAGGAAGCTCGAGGAGGCGTTGTTCGACCTGGCGGTCGAGCGCGGCCTCGTCCCGGAGAAGGAGCCCGCCGGCGCGTAGCGTCCGGCGGCGAGCACACGAGGACCCGGAAGTCGACCATGGACTGCTACGAGATCCGCGAGCAGCTGTACGCCTACCTCGACGGCGAGACCACGGTCTGGCGTCGACGCGCGGTGGCCCGTCACCTCGAGGAGTGTCCGCCCTGCCTCGAGGGGTACACCCTGAAGGTGACCGTGCGACGCGTGGTCGCCCAACGATGTCAGGATCCGCTCCCGGCCGATCTCGAGTCGAGGATCTCGGCCCTCCTGGCGGCCGAGGCCGCGGACTGACCGCCACGGTTGGCCCGGTCGGCGACCCGCCGCGCTACCGTCTGGCCCCGTCAGGCCCCCGTGGCTGGCCGGTCCCGACTGGAGCATCCGTGAAGACGCTGCGCACGCTCATCCTCGCCCTCACCGTGGTCCTCCTGACGGCCGCCCCGGCCGGCGCGTCGACCGCGCTCGAGGAGGCGAAGCCGTGGCACTACTGGATCGCTCCGGTGCTCTTCCTCTCCTTCATCGGCATTGCGGCGGCGCTCGCCCTCGGGTACTACGTGAAGGTCGTCCGGCTGAAGACCCGCGGGCGCTAGTCCGTGACCGGGTCGGACCCCCTCGCCGGGGTCGCGGCCCGCGCCGATCTCGACGGCCTCCTCGCCCCGGTCGTCGTCGCCTGCTCCGGCGGTCCTGACTCGACCGCACTCCTCGCCGTGGCCGCGCACGCCGGCCTCGCACCGGTCGCGGTGCACGTCGACCACGGACTCCGACCCACGGGTGCCGCCGAGGCCGACGTCGTCGGGGCCCTCGCCCGTCACCTCGGGGCGCCGTATCGGGCGGTGCGGGCGGCGGTGGTGCCGGGGCCGAACCTCGAGGCCCGGGCGCGCGCCGCGCGCTACGACGAACTCGGTCGGGTGACGACCGAACTCGGGGCCACCGCCATCCTCACCGGCCACAGCGCGGACGACCTCGCGGAGACCGTCGTCCTCAACCTCCTGCGCGGATCCGGCACCTCGGGTCTCGCCGGTATCCCGGCCCGCCGCGGCGTCATCGCCCGTCCGCTCCTCGGCGTGCGCCGCGTCGACCTGCACGAGCTCGCCGCCGCGGTCGCGGCGGCGGCCGGGGTCGACCTGGTCGTCGACCCGACCAACGAGGACGAACGGTTCCGGCGCAACTGGGTCCGCCACACCGTGCTGCCGCTCCTCGCCTCGGGGGCCGAGCGCGACCTCGTCCCCGTCATCGCCCGCCAGGCCCGCGTCATGGCCGACGAGGCCGACCTGCTCGATGCGCTCGCCGACGAGCTCCTCGACGCCGCGGGCCGCGATGAACCCGCGGTGATCACCCTGCGCGCCGCGCCGCGTCCGCTCGTCCGTCGCGCGCTCCGACGCTGGCTCGGTCCACCGTGGCCATCGTTGGCCGACCTCGCCCGGGTCGAGGCGGTGCTCGACGGTACGCATCGCGCGACCGAGATCGCGGGGGGCATCCGCATCCACCGCAGCGACGGCCGGATGCGACGCGGGCTAGCGTGCGCATCCGACGCCGACGCGAACGATGAGGGGGACGCGTGAGCGAGGCCGCACAGGATCGACCCGGGACCGACGCGATCGGATTCGCGGGCGATGCGAACCTCGGGCGCGAGGTGGTGACCGCGGAGCGACTCCGCACACGGGTCGCGGAGCTCGGCGCCGAGATCACGCGCGATTACGCCGGACGGTCCCCGCTGCTCGTCGGCGTGCTCAAGGGCGCGTTCATGTTCATGAGCGACCTGTCACGGGCCATCGACCTGCCGGTCGAGTTCGACTTCATGGCCGTGTCCTCCTACGGCTCGGCCACCCGCACCTCGGGCGTCGTGCGCATCATCAAGGACCTCGACCTCGACCTCACCGGTCGCGACGTGATCGTCGTGGAGGACATCGTCGATTCCGGGCTCACCCTGAACTACCTCCGCCGCAACCTCGCCGCCCGCGGTCCGGCCTCCCTCGAGGTCTGTGCGCTCCTCCTGCGCGAGGGGCTGCAGAAGACCGACACCGATCTCCGCTACATCGGCTTCACGATCCCGCCGGCCTTCGTGGTCGGCTACGGCCTCGACGTCGCCGAGCGGTACCGGAACCTCGACGCGATCGTCGAGTACGTCGGGACCTGATCCCGAGCCGGTCCGAGGCGACCCGGGTGCCGCGGGCCCCGGTAGCCTCGCCGGCGCCGACGACGTCCCCGACCCTCCCAGGAGTCCCCCGTGGCCGAGCACCCCTCCACTCCGGTCGACCGCGAGCGCATCGCGCGCGCGGTGCGCGAGATCCTCGAGGCCGTCGGTGAGG
>JBEAXD010000254.1:0-2615 GCA_041159995.1 Actinomycetota bacterium
CCGTTCGCCGACGAGGCGCCCCCCGTGCGCCCCGAGATCTACGCGTACGGCCTGCGGAACCCGTGGCGCTTCGTCGTCGACGCGCCGACCCGTTCGCTCTGGATCGCCGACGTCGGCCAGAACGAGTGGGAGGAGGTCAACGCGATCTCCCTGCAGGCCGGGCGCGGTGCGAACTTCGGCTGGAACGTGTTCGAGGGGACGCGTCGGTTCCGTGAGGGCACCGCCGAGCGCGCCGTCGATCCCGTCCACGAGTACGCGCACGCCGGGGACTCCTGCTCGGTCACCGGCGGGGTCGTCACGCGTGACCCCCGCCTCCCTGCGCCCCTGCGCGGCGCGTACCTCTTCGCCGACTACTGCTCGGGCGAGGTGAGCGCCGTGCTCACCACCGAGAACCTCCGGACCCTCCGGCTCGGCGTCCGCCTCGATGCGCCGACCACCTTCGGTGTCGCACCCGACGGCTCGGTGCTCGTGGCCTCGCTGCGGGGCACGGTGTCGCGCCTCGTGGCGCGATGACCCGGCGGGAACCGGAGCGTTACGCTGGCGCGATGGAGCCGCCGCACACCCCCTCCCGCCGGCGCCGGAACGTGATCCTGCTCGTCGCGGGTGGCGTCCTCGTGGTCGGCATCGGGCTCTTCGCCTGGTTCCGACCCGACCGGGCCGTGATCGACCAGCGGGTCGACGACGCGCTGCCCTCCGAGGTCGTGGACGCGCTCGCCGGGTCGGGCGACGACGCACCACGCCCGGACGGTCCGACCGGCACCGGTGATGCCGTCGAGGAGCCGGCGCCCGAGCGCGCGGTGATCGGCGCCGGCACCTTCGTCGGACAGGCGGGCCACTCGGTCGCCGGGCGCGCCGTCGTGCTGGACACCGACGACGGCCGCGTGCTGGTCCTCGAGGACCTGGACTCGGAGAACGGTCCGGATCTGCAGCTGTACCTGTCGCCGTCGGCGGCCGGATCGGTCGATGGGGGTCGCCGGATCGAGGCGCTCCGCGGCAACCAGGGCACCCAGCTCTACCGGCTGCCCGCCGACCTCGACCTGGCCGAACTCCCGCACGTGGTCATCTGGTGCGATCGGTTCTCGACCCCGTTCGGCACCGCGACGCTGCGGGCCTGAGCCCCGGCGTCGCGGGCCCGGACTACTTCGACCGGCTCTTCCCCGCCTCGGCCATGACCCGGCCGGCGATCTTGCGGGTGACGACGCCCGGGGAGACGGTCGCGAACGCGGCGGTCGCCCGGTTGATGAGCCCGGTCACCACCACGGCCCGGCCGCGGTCGTAGGCCCGGAGCGCGGTGGCGACGACCTCGTCGGGCTCCTGCCACATGAACCCGGGGACGTCCTCGGCCTCCATGCCGGCCCGGGCCTGGAACTCGCTGTGCGTGAAGCCCGGGCAGACGGCGAGCACCTTCACCCCCGCGCCGCGCACCTCCTCGTGGGTGGCCTGACTGAACGAGGACACGAAGGCCTTCGTCGCCGAGTAGGTCGCGTTGCCGGGTGCGGGTTGGTACGACGCGGTCGAGGACACGTTGATGACGCCCCCGCGCCGACGGGCGACCATCGGTCCGAGCGCGGCGTGCGCCAGCCGGACGAGCGCGGTGATGTTGAGGTCGATCATGCCCAGCTCGTCCTCGACCGGCATGGTGTGGAAGATCCCCGCGGTGCCGTAGCCCGCGTTGTTCACGAGCAGGTCGATCGGACGTTCGGCGTCGCCGAGCCGGGCCGCGACGGCGGACAGCCCGTCCTCGCTCGTGAGGTCGGCCACGAGCACCTCGGTCGTCGTACCGTACGGCACGAGTTCGGCGGCGAGGGTCTCGAGCGCGTCGGCGCGTCGGGCGACGACCACGAGGTCGTAGCCGCGATCGGCGAGACCGACCGCGAACGCGCGACCGATGCCGGCGGACGCGCCGGTGACGAGGGCGACGGGACGGGCCATGGGGACTCCTCGGGTCGGGGGGACCCCGAGAGGTTGCTACAGGCCGAGCTCGGCCGCCACCGCGTCGAGCGAGGCGGGCACCGCTGCGCCGAGCGCGGCCTGCTCGATCGCTCGCTGCGGATCCTTGAGGCCGTGGCCGGTGACCGTGCACACGACCGACTCGCCCCGGGCCACGAGTCCCTCGCGGGCACCCTTGATGAGCCCGGCGACCGAGGCGGCCGAGGCGGGTTCGACGAACACACCCTCGGTGCGGGCGAGCAGCCGGTAGGCGTCGAGGATCTCGTCGTCGGTGACCATCCCGATGTGCCCGCCGCTCTCGTCCCGGGCCGCGATCGCGCCGTCCCAGGAGGCCGGGTCACCGATGCGGATCGCCGTGGCGATGGTCTCGGGTGCGGCGACGGGGTGGCCGAGCACGAGCGGAGCCGCACCCTCCGCCTGCCAGCCGAGCATGCGCGGCCGCCGGGTCGCCCGGCCCATGGCCGCGTACTCCACGTAGCCCTTCCAGTACGCCGTGATGTTGCCCGCGTTGCCGACCGGGATGCAGTGCACGTCCGGTGCGTCGCGTCGGGCGTCGACGATCTCGAACGCCGCGGTCTTCTGGCCCTCGATGCGGAACGGGTTGACCGAGTTCACGACCGTCACCCGACCGGTCTCCCCGAGTTCGCGCACGATGCGCAGGGCCT
>JBEAXD010000297.1:0-3764 GCA_041159995.1 Actinomycetota bacterium
GTGTCGAGGCCCGCGAGCGCATCGACGATCTGCTCGGTCCCCGGCGCGTCCCCGGTGCGGTAGTCCTCGATGAGGAGTCGGTGATCGTCATCCACGCCGACCATGAGCTCCTCGAGCTGGAGGAGCACGAGTCGGCCGTCGGTGCCGAGCTCGACGACGTACTCCTCGATCTCGTCCGCGATGCGTCGGACCATCTCGGCCCGCTGCAACGCCGTGGCCACATCGCGCCAGGTCACGAGGTCCTCGATCTCGACTGCGGAGAGACCCGTGGAGACCGCGTCGAGCCGCTGCCGGTACCGCTCGAGGATCTGCATGGCCTGGTCCGCCCGGGCGAGCACGCGCGCCACCGGCTCGAGCTGCCGCTTCTCGCCGCCCCGGTGGATCGCGACCACGCTCATGTCCTCGGACACGGTGATCGTCGGTACGGCGACCTGCCGGCCGACCCGCTCCGCCGTGCGGTGCCGGGTGCCGGTCTCCGAGGTCGGGATGTCCGGGTCGGGCACGAGGTGGACGTTGGCCCGGGCGATGCGCGTCGCGTCGGCGGACAGGATGATCGCGCCGTCCATCTTCGCGAGCTCCGAGAGCCGCTGCGGCGAGAACTCCGCGTCGAGGAGGAACCCGCCGGAGCAGATCGACAGGACCTCGGG
The DNA here is from genome assembly GCA_041159995.1 of Actinomycetota bacterium. Lineage (GTDB taxonomy): Bacteria > Actinomycetota > Acidimicrobiia > IMCC26256 > IMCC26256 > IMCC26256. Next base: position 648 of record JBEAXD010000297.1, read on the forward strand.
ACCGTCACCCACGACGACGAGCGCACCCATGCGGGCCTGCAGGATGCGGTCGAGGCCCTCGCGCAGCGGCTGTCCGGGCGCGACGAGCCGCAGCGCGGCGAGCATCGCGTCGGATCGGCTGGGAGTCGGCACCGTGGTCCTCCGGACGTCGGGTGGGCGGAAGGGTAATCGGCACCGCCGCACACGGGCTCGGGCCGTCGGTCCGGGCGACCGAGGGGCGGGCGAACGGCGGGACCGCGGGCACGCGAACCGGACGTGCGGGCCCGGATCGACCTCAGGCGGACTCGGCGCGCACCCCGGCTGCGTGCAGCGCCTCGACGAGGTGACCGACGCGCAGCAACGTGATGCCCTCCACGTCGGGCGTGGAGGCCGGCACGACGGCACGCCGGAACCCGAGGCGCGCGGCCTCGCCGAGGCGACGCGGGGTCTGCGCGGCCTGGCGCAGTTCGCCACCGAGTCCGATCTCCCCGATCGCGACGAGATCGTCGGGCACCGCGACGCCGAGACGCGCGCCGGCCACCGCGAGCACGACCGCGAGGTCGGCCCCGGCCTCGGCCACGCGCACCCCGCCGGCGACGCTCGCGTACACATCGGCGTCGCCGAGGGGCAGGCCCGCGCGCGCGTCGAGCACCGCGAGCAACATCGCGAGGCGCGAGGACTCGAGGCCCTGCGCACTGCGGCGCGGCATCGGCGCGGTGGTCGTGCTCACGAGCGCCTGGACCTCGACGAGGAGGGGCCGTGCCCCCTCGAGGACCGGCACCACGATCGATCCCGGCGAACCGGGCCGTCGGTCGGCGAGGAACAGTGCGCTCGGGTCGGGCACGTCGACGAGCCCGGCCTCCCCCATCTCGAACAGGCCGAGTTCGTGGGTCGCGCCGAACCGGTGCTTGAGCGCATGGAGCATCCGGAGCGCGTGGTGACGGTCGCCCTCGAACTGCAGCACCGTGTCGACGACGTGCTCGAGCGCACGAGGGCCCGCGAGGTTCCCGTCCTTCGTGACGTGGCCGACGAGGACCACGGCGAGGTTGCGCTCCTTGGCCAGCCGTACGAGTCGGTGCGCGCACTCGCGCACCTGGGCGACCGATCCGGGCGCGCCGGGGAGATCGGGATCGACGACGGTCTGGATCGAGTCGATGGCGAGGATGTCGGGCTGCGTCGCCTCGACCTGGGCGACGACGTGTGCGAGCGACGTGTCGGACACGAGCAGGAGGTTCGACTCGAGGGCACCGAGGCGACCGGCGCGCAGGCGGACCTGCTCGCAGGACTCCTCCGCCGAGACGAGCAGGCACCGGGCGCCGTCCGCGGCCATGCGGCCGAGCGCCTGCAGCAGGAGCGTGGACTTGCCCATGCCCGGCTCACCACCGAGCAGCGTGACGGATCCGGCCACGAGGCCCCCGCCGAGCACCCGGTCGAGTTCGGCCACCCCGGTCGGCCGCCGGGCTGCACCGAGCGGATCGACCTCGTCGATCGGGACCGCGGCGGCGAGCGTCCCCACCATCGCGCCCCGGCCGGCCGGGGCCTCGACCTCCTCGACGAGGGTGTTCCACTCCCCGCACTCGGGGCACCGGCCCAACCAGCGGGGGGACTGGGCACCGCAGTCGGTGCAACGGTGGCGAACACGTGTTCGGGTCATGCGGGGCAGCGTAGCGTGGGGCTGTGACGGCATCGGCGGACCTGGTCGTGGGCTTCGACCTCGACATGACCCTCATCGACTCCCGACCCGGGGTCGCCGCCACGTTCGCCGAGCTCAACCGGGTCCTCGGGACCGCCATCCCGGGCGATGAACTCGCCGAGCGGCTGGGTCCGACCCTGGAGATGGAGATGGCCGCGTTCTTCCCGGCCGAGGAGATCCCGGCGGTCTGCGACCGGTTCCGGGAGATCTACGCCACCATCGGGGTCGCCGGGTGCAGCCGGCTCCCGGGGGCCGCGGCGGCCCTCGAGACGGTGGGCGCGCTCGGCGGCCGGACCCTCGTGGTCACCGCCAAGTTCGAGCCGAACGCCCACCGCTGCCTGCGGGCCGTGGACCTCCGCGTCGACCACGTGGTCGGGTGGCGCCACGGTCCGCAGAAGGGTGAGGCGCTGCTCGAGCACGGCGCACTCGCCTACATCGGCGACACCCCGCCCGACATCGAGGCGGCCCGGGCCGCCGATGCGATCGCGGTGTCCGTCGCGTCGGGGCCGTGGACCGCCGACCAACTCGCCGCGCACGGCGCTGACGTCGTCCTCGGGTCGCTGCTCGAGTTCCCGGCCTGGTTGGCCGCCGCGCTCGACGCCTGATCAGCGCCGTGGCGCGTGGCGGCCGTGACGACGTCGCGGCGCGTGTGCGCCGTGGCCGCCCTTCGGGAGCCGCAACGTCGGGTCCTCGTCGGCCTCGTGCGGGAGGTGCCTGCGCGCACCCGGTGCGTGCCGACCGCGGGGGCGCCGACGTTGCGCGCGGATGCTCGCGACCACGATCGCCACGGCACCGAGCAGCAGCACGACGCCGAGCACCGCGAGCAGCACCGAGCCCGTGTGCCAGGCCGTGCTCGTCGCGTCGAGGGTGATCCGACCGTCGACCGGGTTCGCCCGCTGGGGCGGGGCGCCCGGGAGTCGGGCCTCGGCGGCGAGGCGCAGCTCGGAGGCCACGGTCCGGTCGAGGGCCGCGGCGACCGCGGCCGGATCCACCCCGGCCGCCCGCACACGCGCCGCGAGCGCAGGGTCCTCGGCGAGACCGGATCGCAGCGCGGCGACGTCGAGATCGATGCGGACCCGGAAGGTGTCGCGCAGGCCACCGTCGCGGTGGTCGAGTTCGAAGGTCCGCAGGATCGTCGAATCGCCGGTGATCTCCCCCACGATCCGGGACGCCTCGGCCGGGTCCGCGAACGGCTTGGCGACCGTGAGGGTCGCACCGCCCCCGGATCGACGCCAGCCGCGCACCCGCCAACCGGCGGCGGCGAGATCCTCGACCCGCACGGCGTCCTCGAGCCGGCGCCCGTCGACCTCGGCGGCCCGCCGGGCCGACGGATCGAGGTGGACCCGGACCGCGACCTCACCCGCTCCCGACCCGCGCATGCGCACGACCAGGGTGGTGTCGACGCGGCAGGCGGCCAGCAGGACGCTCGCCGCCGCCACCAGGAT
>JBEAXD010000014.1:0-8546 GCA_041159995.1 Actinomycetota bacterium
GTATCTGCGCCGCGACCGCGCCGGTGATCGCTGCCGGCGATGTGAACGAGGCACGGCGCTGGAACGCGGATCGAGCGATCGAAGGCGATGGCGTCTTCTTCGACCGCCTCGCTGAGCTCAACATCACTGATTGCATCGGCGGCTCCCTCTCCGAAGAGGTTGCGTCGCAACATCCCGGCCGGGGCCGGGGGTACCAGGTCGACCGCCTGCTCACGCAGCACGTCCCGGCGTCGTGCATCAGTGACGCCCGGGTCGTCGGCCCCGAACTCGCACATCCCCTGCACGGCGGATCGGATCACTCGCCCCTCGAGTTCCGGATCTCGCTGCGGCCCGAACACTGGGCCGCTCCTACGGCGTGACGAGGTCCGGTGGGCGTTCGCCCGCGAGGGCGGCCACGGCGTTCGTTGCGGCGAGGCGGGCCATCGCGGTGCGGGTGCCGACGGTGGCCGAACCGATGTGGGGGAGCAGCACGGTGCGGGGCGCAGTGAGCAGGCGCGGGTGCACGACGGGTTCCCGTTCGAACACGTCGAGTCCGGCCGAGAAGAGTCGTCCGGCGTGCAGCGCGTCGGCGAGGGCCTCCTCGTCCACGACGGCGCCGCGGGTGGTGTTCACGAGCGTCGCCGTGTCACGGAGTCGTGCGAGTCGGTCCCGGTCGATGAGGTGTCGCGTCGCATCCGTGAGCGGCACGTGCAGGCTCACGACGTCGGCCGCCGCGAGCAGTTCGTCGAGCGACGGTGTCCACCCGGGTTCGCCCGTGTCGTGCCGGGTGTGGTGGATGACCTCCATGTCGAACGCCACGGCCCGGCGGGCGACGGCCCTGCCAATCCGGCCGTACCCGACGAGGCCGAGGACAGCGCCGTGGACATCGAGGCTCAGGTGATCCTCGAAGCCCCAGCCCAACCATCGTCCGGCTCGCAGATCGGACTCGGCGTCGGTCGCGAGGCGACGGGCCGCCAGGATGAGCAGCCAGGTGGTGTCCGCAGTGGTCTCGGTGAGCACGCCGGGCGTGTTCGTCACCGCGATGCCGAGGCGGGCCGCCGTGGCGACGTCCACGTTGTCGAACCCCACGGCGACGTTGGCGACCACACGCAGGCGGCCGCCGGCCGCCCCGGCCTCGAGCACGCTCGCGTCGATCCGATCGGTGAGCAGAGCGAGGATCGCGTCGGCATCGTGCGCCGCGGCGGCGAGCTCGTGCGCATCGAACGCGTGGTCGTCGTCGTTCGTGACGACCTCGTGCCCGGCCTCGATCAGCGGGTCGAGCCCGCCGACCGGCAGGCGCCGGGTGACGACGACGCGTGCCACCTCAGAACTCGTCGAGCGGTCGCCGGTCCTCGACCTGGGGCTGCCGTCCCGTGCGCAGCGGACTGAGTGGCGCGTCCACGAGGAGGGTGCGCCGGGTGCGCACGCTCATGGCGTCGGCGTGCATCCGCCACGGCCAGCGGTTCCGGTCGTCATCCCAGGTGCGCTCGAAGGACGCCCACGTCGGCCAGTCGGGGATGGCCCAGATGACGATCGCCTCGTCGCGGGCGGCCATCGCGGTGTGGAACGCTCCGATCGGGAGCAATCCCTGGTCGGCGTGCGCCGCGACCCCCACATCGTGGAGGGCGTCGAGGTAGCGCTGCACCTCGCCGAGCGCGGTCGTGACGACCTCGTGCGCGTACACGGCACCACGCGTCCCGGCGGCGGTGAGGTCCTCGATCGACGGGCTCCACGGTTCGGGTACCACGATGCGATCCACGCCGCCGCGTCGCAGCGACGCCGCCGCGGCCCACCACTCGACGAGCGAGGGATCCTGCGCGCCCGCCCCGACGAGCTCGTGCTCGAAGTCGGCGGCGAGGCCCTCCCAGTCGCTGATCTCCCAGAGGTTCACGACCTCGGGCCACCGGCCGGTCGCGCCGACGGTCGCCCACACCCCGAAGCACAACTGGTTGCGTTCCTCCCGGGCGACCGGGCACCAGTTGGCGGTCATGTGCTGCATGTAGCGGGCACGGTTGTGCCCGATGATGTCGATGAACTCGTGGATGTAGACGTGCTGGTTGGCCATCGCTCGTCACCCTAGCGAGGGGCGCGGGGTGGCCTCAGAGGTTCAGGTCGGTGAGGTCCCAGGTGGAGACGGTCCGCTGGTCGTCGACCCAGTCCCGGTTCCCCGAGACCCGGATCGTGCCGCGGGCCCGGCGCCACGCCCCGGTGCCCCCCGTGACCTCAGCGGTCCAGGTGAACACCGCGGTCGCGTCGTCGGTGCCGGTCACCGTCGCGAGCAGCGAGGAGTTCCCATCGCTCAGGGTCAGGGTGCCGGTCGTCGCGTAGCAGGTGCCGACGGAGGTCGCACAGCCCGTGCCCGCGGCGAAGGCCGTGGTCGCGTCGTAGGTCCAGTCGGTGGTGGCGGACCGACGCATCGGCGCGGTGAGGCGGAGCGCACCGAAGTCCTCGAGCCCGCCGCCGACGGTCATGACCGACCCGGAGCCGGCGGCGGTGGCCGTCCGCACCCGGGGTGCGGCGGTGGCGGTCGCGCTCGGGATCCCGAGGGCCGCAGTGGTGATGAGGGTGGCGATGATGACGCGACGCACGAGTCACTCCCGGTCCGATCCGGTCCGCCCGGGAGCGAGTCTCGCAGGCCTGCCGGCCGCGAGCAAGGGGTCGCGGCAGATGGGGCGTTCGGACCGGTTCAGCCCGTGATCGTGAGCGCGAGGAGCGCGACGACGCAGGTCGCGATCACCACGATGGCGAGGACGTAGGCGGCGGTCATCCCGGGACCGGCGGTCGCCGGGCCCATGAGGTCGCGGTCGCGTGCGATCGCCAGCATGAAGCCGAGGAGTGGGAGCAGCAGGACCGCGTTGAGCACCTGCGTGAGGACGAGAACCGGGATGAGGGGCAGGCCCGGAACGAGGACGGCCGTCGCGCCGATCACGGTCACGACACCGAAGGTCGCGTAGAAGACCGGTGCGTCGCGCGCCCGATCGTCGAGCGCGGACTCCGAACCGAGGTACTCCGAGACCGAGTAGGCCGTCGACAGCGGCAGGATCGATGCCGCGAGCATTGCGGCGCCGAGCAGCCCGACCGCGAACAGGGTCGCCGCCAGATCGCCTGCGATCGGCTCGAGCGCCCGGGCTGCGTCCGCTGCGCTGTCGATCTCGATGCCGCGGGTCCACAGGGTCGCCGCGCACGCGACGACGACGAAGGTGCCCACGACCCCGGTCAGGATCGCACCGGTCACGACGTCGACCCGCTCGTACCCGAGGTCGGCCGCGGTGAGCTTCTTGTCCACCGCGTAGGACTGGATGAAGGAGAGACCCCACGGCGCGAGCGTCGTACCGATCGTGGCGGTCGCGATGAGGATCGCATCCCGGGTGAGGGGCATCGACGGGACGACGAGGCCGCGGGCGGCCGCACCCCAGTCGGGGTCGGCGAGGAGTCCGGCCCCGATGTACGCGAGGAACACGGCGCTCAGCGCGAGGAGGATGTGCTCGACCCGGTGGAACGATCCGCGCAGCACGAGCAGTGACACGACGACGGCGGCGAGCGGGACGGCGAGGTGGCGCGAGACGCCGAGGAGCTCGGCTCCCGCGGCGATCCCGGCGAACTCGGCGATGGTGGTGCCCAGGTTCGCGAGCACCAGGGCGACGAGGCCCGCGCCGGCACCCCGGACGCCGAAGCGCTGTCGCACGAGCCCGATGAGCCCTTGACCGGTCACGACGCCCATCCGGGCCCCGAGCGTGTGGAAGAGCACGAGCGCGATCGTCGAGAGTGCCAGCACCCACAGGAGGCGGTAGCCGTACTCGGCGCCGAGCACCGAGTACGTCGTGATGCCGGCGGGATCGTCGTCCGACAGCCCGGCGAGGAGACCGGGTCCGACGACGGCGAGCAGGAGCGCGAGGCGGTAGCGGCGTCGGAGCACCGCCGCGCCGCGGTGCGCGGGACGCCGCCACCGGCGTGGGGTCGCGGTCGGTGTCACGGTGTCGTCCCGTGTTCGCGCGGGGGCGGGAGGAACCGGCGCCACCCCCGGGCGCGCTCGAACCGGCGACGCACGGCTCGGTCGCGTCGCAGCCCGTGGAGACGGTGTCGGGTCGCGTGCGGGAGTGCCTCGAGCACCGTTGCGGCCGTGTCGTCGCTCAGCGCGAGCGCGACCCGGGCGCCGACCTCCGGGTGCGAGGCGTCGAGGGCGGCCGCCGCTCGGTCCGACGGCACGGTCGCGATGACGTCGGCCGCATGGCTGGTGGACAGGAGCGCGATGAGGTGCGCGAGTTCGCGCTCGTCGAGGCGGTGCACCGCGGCGGCCGTGCCCGACAGTTGGATCGCGTGGCCGCGTGCGCTCGTGAGGTGGAGGTCGTCCCAGTCGACGGCCTGCTCCCGCATCCGGTCGGCCGTCGCGCGCAGGCCGAGGCGCCGGAGCACCGGAGCGATCCCCACGTCGACGGCCACCGTCTCGAGGTGACCGTCGTCGGTGCGGGCGAGGAGCACATCCCCGACGCGCTGGACCCGACGACCGGCGACGTCGACGATCTGGGTGTCGAGCACGTCGCGCACGAGCAGCAGCTGATCCTCGGCGAGCGGGACCGCCCGGTCCACGACGACGATCGGATCCGCTCCCGGGCGCAGGTGCACGACCGTGTGCTCGAAGGATGCGACGTCCCGCCATGCGACCAGGTGGTCGATGCGTCGCGCGCCCACCGCGAGCATGGCGACCTCGGGGTGCGCGGTGCCGATGCGCACCACCAGATCGAGGACCCGTCCGAGCGGCCGCGCGTCTGCGGTGTGGACCTCCTGGCCGGTCTCGATCGTCAGGCGCAGCATGCGGCACGAGTGTGCCATGCGCCGCGCGCACACGAGTCGGGGCCCGTGTTCGGTGACGAAGCGGACGATCCGGTCGCCGGGGGCTCCGCGAGCGACACGGCCGTGGGTCCCGCAGGACTCGGATCGAGGGTGCCGCGGAGGCGGACCGGTCGGCCTCCCGTGGGTCCGCGGCCGGGACCCGATCGCCCGTGACCGGGCGGAGTCCCGACGGTCCGGATGGGCCACTCCCGGCGGGGTCCTCTACACTCGGCGACCGCACCACCTGCGCTCGTAGCTCAACGGATAGAGCATTTGACTACGGATCAAAAGGTTGGGGGTTCGAATCCCTCCGAGCGCGCTCGACCGATCCGCCCCGGGTTCTGAGCCTGGGGCGGTGTCGCGTCAGACCTCGTAGTCGACGACCACCGGGGCGTGGTCGGACCAGCGTTCGGCGTACGACGGGGCGCGCTCGACCCAGGCTGCCGACGCGAGCTTCGCCAGTGCCGGGGTGGCGATCTGGTAGTCGATGCGCCAGCCCGCGTCGTTGTCGAAGGCCTTCCCGCGGAACGACCACCACGAGTACGGGCCGTCCTGGTCGGGGTGGGCGGCACGGACCACGTCGACCCAGCCGAGGTCGTCGAACCACCGATCGAAGTACGCGCGCTCCTCGGGCAGGAAGCCGGCGGACTTGAGGTTGCCCTTCCAGTTCTTCAGGTCGGCCTCGCGGTGGGCGACGTTGAGGTCACCCGTGAGGAGCACGTGGCCGCCCTCGTCCCGCAGTTCAGTGAGTCGCTCGGTCGCCGCCTCGAACCACGCCAACTTCTCGGCCATCTTCGCGGGCGACTCCTCGTCGCCGGTGTGGGCGTACGCGGAGATGACGGTCAGGCGCTTGCGCTTGCCGGTGCGGATGTCCGCCTCGATCCAACGCCCGTTGCCGGTGAACTCGGACGCATGGCTGCCGTCGTGGGTGCGGGTGATCGGCAGGCGACTGGCGACGGCCACCCCGGCGCGGCCCTTGGCGCTGCTCTCCGCGTGCACCACGTGCCAGCCCTCACCCATGAGGTCGGCGACCATCTCGTCGGGCGCTCGCACCTCCTGCAGGGTCACGACGTCGGGTGCGCACGCGGCCACCCAATCGTGCAGTCCCTTGCGGGCCGCAGCCCGCAGGCCGTTCACGTTCACCGTGGCGATGCGCATGGGGTGATCGTGCCACGACCGCCGCCGGACCCCCGGGCTCAGGCGGGTTCGACCGCCACCCGTGTATCGGAGTACGCGACGCCGCCGCCCCAGTCGGTGAGGCGACTGTTCGTGAGCGCGTTCACGACGGTGCCGCCCGAGGCATCGGCCCACCATCCCCACGGGATCGCCACGACGCCGGGCCGGAGTCGCTCGGTGATCCGTACCGGCAGCACCACCGCACCCCGGTCGTTGTGCACGCGCACCGTCGAGCCATCGCCGACGCCGATCGCGGCGGCGTCGGCGGCGCAGCACTCGAGGAACGGCCCGCCCTCCCGACCCCCGTGGTTCGGGAGGTGGGAGTAGGAGGAGTTGAGGAACCGCTGGTGGTGCTTCGGGGTGAGCAGGAGGAAGGGCAGCCGGGAACCGGCTTCGTGTGCCTCATCGTCGGTGAGGTACGTGGGGAGCGCGGGCTGACCGAGCGCGACGGCCGCGCTCGACACGAACTCGACCCGGCCGGTGGCGGTGGGGAAGGTGCCGTCGCCGAAGGGCCGCCCGTCCTCGGGGTAGGGCACTCGCAGTACCCGATCGGTCCGTAGGCGCTCGAGGTCCACCGTGGGGAGCGCATCGCGCAGGATCGTGAGGTCATCGGCCCGCAGTGCCGGGTCGTCGAGGTCGAGTGCGACGGCGAGTCGGCGCATGAGTTCCGTATCGCTCACCGACTCGCCGATCGGCGCGATCGCGGGCTCGTTCCAGGTCAGGTACAGGTGGCCCCACGCCGGGTTCACGTCCACCTGCTCGATCTGGGTCGTGGCTGGCAGGACGATGTCCGCGTAGCGGGCGGTGTCGGTCAGGAACTGCTCGTGCACGACGGTGAAGAGGTCGTCGCGCGCCAGACCGCGCCGCACGCCCTCGACGTTTGGCACGCTGACCATCGGGTTCGTGTTCCAGATGACGAGCGCACGGACGGGCGGGTCGAGGGTGCGGTCCGGGAGCCAGGTGCCGAGCCGCACCTCGTCGAGCACCCGGCCCGGTCGGGTGCGCAGGTGCGCGGCCATGAGCGCGTCCTCGTCGACCACCCGCCCCGTCCATGAACCCACGCTGCGAGCGAAGCCACCGCCCCGGTCGCGCCACGCCCCGACGAGCGCGGGGAGGCAGGCGAGGGTACGGAAGAACATCCCGCCGTGCTCGTGGTGCTCGGCGCCGATGAGCGTGCGGATGGCGGCCGGTCGGGTCGTCGCATACTCCCGGGCGAGTGCCTCGATCACCGCCGGCTCGAGGCCGCAGATCGCCCCGGCCCACTCGGGAGTGGCCGCCGTGACGTGGTCGCACAACGCTGCGAAACCGTGGGTGTGGGCCTCGACCCACTCGGCATCGTGGAGGCCGTCACGGATGATGACGTGCATCATGGCGAGCATGAGCGCGACGTCCGAGCCGGGGAGCGGCTGGACGAACTGATCCGCGACCTCGGCGGTCAGGGTCCGGATCGGATCGATCACCACGACCCGCGCCCCGCGTGAGCGCGCGGTCTCGATCGTCGGCCAGAGGTGGCGGTTCGTGAGTCGGGTGTTCGAACCCCAGATGATGATGAGCCGGGAGTGCTCGAGTTCGAGGGGGTCGAGCGCGAGCTTCGTGCCGTTGGTGACCTCGACGCCGGCGCCGGCCACCGCTCCGCAGAGCGCGCCCTGCAGCTGCGAGACGCCGAGCGCGTTCCAGAGGCGGTAGGGGGCGAGCATCGCGAGCAGGCTCTGGTTGCCCGCTCCGCTGAACGGGACGATGGCATCGGGCCCGTGCTCGTCCATGACGCGCCGCAGGTTCTCGGCGATCCGGTCGAGCGCATCGGCCCACGAGATCGGTGCGAACTCGCCGGACCCCTTCGGGCCGACCCGTCGCAGCGGGGTCGTGATGCGATCGGGACTGTGCACCCGGTCGAGGTACCGGTTCACCTTCGGGCACAGTTCGCCCCGGTTGTACGGGTGGTCGGGGTCGCCGCGCAGTTCGACGGCCGTACCGTCCTCGACCGTGACGAGCCAGCCGCACGAGTCCGGACAGTCGTGATGGCACACCCCGGGGATCACGCGACGCTCGGCGGTGGCGGCCATGGCCGCAGGCTAGGGGACCGCGACGAGCATCGGGCCGGAGTTCGTCAGTCGGCCGGACCGGTGGGTCCGACCGCGCCGGTCGTCCCCGACGAGCCCGCGCGGAGCGCCGGACCCATCATCCCGATACGTCCCATCTCGCGGGTGATCCAGCGGGCCACGAGGCGGGCACTCTCGTGGCGGTAGTGGAGCCCGTCGGGGCGCAGCAGCACACCGTCGAAGCGGGTGAGACAGCGCGTCGGCCCGCGGCGGCAGATGAATCGTTCGAGGTCGACGAGGCCGACGCCGGGGTGCGCTGCAGCGTACCGGCGGATCGTCGCGTTCTGGCAGGTGCTCTGATCGATCGATCCGGCGGCGTACGAGGCGAGTGAGATCGGTGCGGTCGTGACCACAAGTCGGCCACCGGTTCCGGTGAGCGTGGCGCGGGCTTCCTCGAGGGCCTTCGTCGTCCAGCGTCGGTAGGTCGGGTCGCAGGGCACGAACCACCCGGTGCCGCGGTTC
>JBEAXD010000043.1:0-2968 GCA_041159995.1 Actinomycetota bacterium
CCCCCCCCCCCCCCCCCCCCCCCGACGAGGCCGGAGGTCAGGGCACGAGCACGCTGCGCGCTGCGGTCACCGGGTAGGTGCGCGACGCCCGTCGGGTGATCGGCGGGAGGGTCTGCCAGACGCCACCGGTCGTACGCCACCGCACGGCGAGGTCGAGAGTCGCCCGGATCGGATACCCGCTCGAGCGCCGTTCGTACCGGTGCGCGAGGAGCCCCCGGGTCGCCGCGGTGAACGGCACGCGTACGGTACCGGTGCCGTCGCCCGGGTCCCAGGTGATCGCGGCGGGGTTCGCCTCGACCTCGACCGTCGTCCCGAAGGCGCGTACGCGATCGGCGATCGTGGTCGCGTACCCCGTGGTCGTGAGGTACGAGTCGAGGCCGGCGAGTCCGCGGGCCATCGGGTTCACCGCGATGCCGAGCGCGGGGTACTCGAGGCGCGCGACGAGTCGGAGCGCGAGGTCGCGCGCGGTGCCCGCGTTCGGGGTGAACACGCGGGGTTCGAGCCACACGCTCGTCACGTACACGCCGCCGCAGTACACGTGGTAGGCGACCGAGTCCGGGGTGGGCTTGGAGGGCATCGGGTGTCGGCCGTTCCACAACGTGCCCCCGCGGTCGAGGTACACCGGTGTGACCGCGCGCACCCAGACCCGGCGGCAACCGCCGGTCGCGCCCCGGCCGCCGGGTGCACCCGTCTCGCGCCACGATCCCCGAGCGTCGATGGTGACCGTCGCGCCCCCCGGATCGGTCGAGACGTCCGAGGTGACGGCGGCGAGCGCGGTCGTGGGGTGGCGACCGAGGAGCAGCACGGCGATCGCCGTGACGAACGCAGCGGCGAGGACCGCGAGGGCGACGATCGCGAGCCGGGCGGCGCGCGGGAGCGAGGGAGCGTGCATCGGTGCCTTCCTTGGCGTCGGGCCCCGTCCGTGGGGCGTGCAGCGGGGAGGTTACGGCCGCGCGAGCGGCCCGACAAGGGTCAGGTCCGCGGCGGGCGCGCCGAGAGCACGCCCTCGGCCTCGAGGCGGTCGATCTCGGCGTCGTCGAGGCCGGCGAGGTCGCGCAGCACCTCACGGTTGTGCTCACCCCGCCAGGCGGGCACCCCGCGCACGCCGGTCTCGGCGTCCGAGAACCGCCACGGGGCCTGCGGGATGCGGGCGATGCCGCCGGCGCGGTCGTCGACCTCGGCGACGGCGCCCCGGGCGAGCGCCCACTCCGTGCCGGCCGCTTCGCCGACGCTGCGCACCACACCGTTGACGAGGCCGATCTCGTCGAGGCGGGCCTGGAGGTCCTCGACCCGCTCGAACGATGCGACCCACTCGCGGATGATCCCGAGGAGGTCGTGCCGGTGGTCGCGACGGGCCTCGGTGACGAAGCGGGGGTCCTCGCGCAGGTCGGGCCGCCCCATCGCGAGCACGTAGCCCTCGAACACGACCCCGTTGCTCGGATCCCCTGCGATGACGAGATCGGTGCCGTCGCCGGTGGTGACGATCGGGGAGTAGACGGGCGCGAGGCTCGGACGGGTCGCACCCGGATCGGCGTCGGCGAGGTCCCAGTGCGCGAAGTCGTTGACGTGCAGGAGGGCCTCGGCCATGTCGACGTCGATGTGCTGGCCCCGTCCGGTGCGGCCGCGCTGGATCAGTGCGGCGAGGATGGCCGACGCGCAGTGCAGGCCGGCGTAGACGTCACCGTGGCTCATCGGATCCTGGGCGCGCAGACGGTGCTCGAGCCCGGGTTCGTCGTGGTCGGCGTCGTGGGCACCGGCCGCATCGGCCCGCCACCGACCGCCCGCCTCGAGCAGGCCCATCTCGGCGTGGATGACGACGGCGAACGCGCGGCGGTCCGACCACGGTCCCTGCTGGCCGTACCCGGTGATGGACGCGTACACGAGACCCGGGTTGCGGGCGGCGAACGCCGAGTACCCGAGTCCGAGCCGATCCATCACGCCGGGCCGGGAGTTCTCGATGAGCACGTCGCAGCGCTCACCGACCCGGAGCAGGGCCTCGACGCCCTCAGGCCGGTGGAGGTCGATCGAGACGTTGCGCTTCCCGGTGTTCTGCTGCGCGAAGTACGCCGAGGTGATGCCGGCGCGCGGCACGGCGAAGCGGGTGAGGTCACCCTCGGGCGGCTCCACCTTGACGACCTCGGCCCCGAGGTCGTGCAGCACGCGCCCGGCGATGGGACCCGAGAGGACGCGTGAGCAGTCGAGGACCCGGATACCCTCGAGCGGCCGGTCCGTGCCCACGGGGTCAGGCGACCCGACCGGGCCCGTCGTCGGTGATCACGTCCCGGCCCGACGCGGCCCAGGCGAGCATCCCGCCGACGACGTTCACCGCGTCGATGCCCTGATCGCGCAGGTACGCAGTGGCCTGCGCCGAGCGTCCACCCGCCTTGCAGATGACCTGCACCGTCGCACCGGGCTCGACGTCGAGCGTCGCGCCGGCGAGTTCGGAGAGCGCGAGGTGGATCGCACCGGGCGCCCGGCCGGCGGCCCACTCATCGGCCTCACGCACGTCGAGGAGGATGAGGTCATCGCGGACCTCGTCCACCGGGATCTCGGGGATCGCGTGCATCTCATCCCTTCCGCTTCGTGGTCTTCTTCGCCGGGGCGGCGGGTCTCGTCGTCCGCTTGGCGGTCGCCTTCGTGGTCGCCTTCGCGGCCTTGGTGGGGGTGGCCTTCTTCGTGGCCGGCTTGGTGGGTGCCTTCGCCGGTGTGGCCTTCTTCGCGGCGGTGGTCCTCGTGGTCTTCTTCGCCGGGGCGGCGGGTTTCGTCGTCCGCTTGGCGGCGGTCTTCGCCGGCGCGGTGCGCTTCGCCGCGCCTCGGGCCGGGCGCGGGGGCCGGGTCTCGGCGTCGACGGTCTCGTCGCTCGGCGCCGCAGCGGGCCGGGCGAAGCCGGGGAGTGCGAGCTCGATGCCGCGCCGGGGCGCGTCGATCGCCTGCACGATGAACGCGCGGGTCTCGCCCTGGGTGAGGG
>JBEAXD010000080.1:0-2751 GCA_041159995.1 Actinomycetota bacterium
GTGTTCGGGTCCGGCGACCCCGACGCGGCGCTCATGTTCGTCGGTGAGGGTCCGGGGGAGCAGGAGGACCTCAGCGGCGAGCCGTTCGTCGGCCGAGCGGGCCGACTGCTCACCTCGCTCATCGGGGAGATCGGGCTGACCCGTGACGAGGTCTACATCGCGAACGTCGTGAAGTGCCGGCCGCCGGGCAACCGCAACCCGGCGCCGGAGGAGATCGCGGCCTGCGCGCCGTTCCTCGAGGGCCAACTCGACCTCGTCGCCCCGCGCGTGGTGGTGACCCTCGGGAACTTCGCGACGCGATCGCTGCTCGACACGAAGGTGGGCATCACGAAGCTGCGCGGCCGGGTGTTCCCGTACCGGGACGGCGTGCTCATCCCGGTGCTCCACCCCTCGGCCGTGCTGCGCAACGGCGCTGCGGCGCTGGCCCAGGCCCGGGCCGACTTCGTGACGATCGAGCGGACCCTCGCCGCATGACCACGACCACCTCGGTGGAGGGGACGCGGGCGCTCGGTCGCGGGCTCGCCGCGGGGCTGCGGGCCGGTGACGTGATCGTGCTGACCGGTGACCTCGGAGCCGGCAAGACCGCGTTCGCCCAGGGCATCGCGGCGGGCCTCGGCGTGACCGAGCGGGTGACGAGCCCGACCTTCACCATCGTCCAGGAGTACGAGGGTCGCATCCCGGTGCAGCACCTCGACCTGTACCGGCTGGGGAGCGTGCAGGAGGTGCTCGACCTCGGTCTCGACGAGACGATCGACGAGCGGGTCACGCTCGTGGAGTGGGGCGACGTCGCCCTCGAGGCGCTCCCCGAGGAGCACCTCGAGCTCGTCATCGCGCTGGTCCCGGATGCGGGCGACGACGTGCGTTCGATCACCGCGACCGGCCGGGGTCCGCGGTGGGTGGCGTTCGACCTCGACGCGATCGCGGGCCCGCGGTGACGGCGATCCTCGGCATCGACACCTCGACGACCCACGTCGGGGTCGCGCTCGGGGTCGGCGGCGAGGTGGTGGCCGGGACCTCGGAGCCCGCCGAGCGCCGCCACGCCGAGATGCTCGTGCCGGCGATCGACGCGTTGCTGCGGGAGGCGGGCGTCCGCCCGGCGGACCTCGACGCGCTCGCCGTGGGGATCGGGCCGGGCCTGTTCACGGGCCTGCGCGTCGGGGTCACCACGGCGATGGTCATGGGGCGCGCGCTCGATGTGCCGGTCGTGCCCGTGCCGACGCTCGACCTGCTCGCCCGCCCGCACGAGGGGGACGGCCGCACCATCGCGGCGGTCGTCGACGCCAAGCGTCGCGAAGTGTTCTGCGCCACCTACTCCAGCGGTGCGGGCGGTCTCGTGCGGCTCTCGGACGACGCGGTCGGCCCGGCGCGCGGGTTCGCGGACGCCCTCGACGCGCTGGGCCGGGACGTGCTCGTGGTCGGCGACGGCGCAGCGGCCCACCCGGATGCGTTCGCCGACCGGAGCCGATGCGAACTCGCCGGCCCGCACCATGCGGTGCCGGACCCGTCGACGCTCGTGCGCCACGCGTTCGTCGACCTCGCGGCGGGCCGCGGCCTCGACGCCGATGCCGTGCGCCCGCGCTACCTGCGCAAGAGCGACGCCGAACTCAACTGGGATCGGGCCCGGCGATGAGTGAGGGCACGATCGAGATCGTCCCGATGCGCCGGCGCCACCTCGGGACCGTCGTGGACATCGCGGCGGCGACCCACCCGCGCCCGTGGAGCCGCGACCTGTTCGCCGGGGAACTCGACCTCGTGGGGAGTCGGGCCTACGTGGTCGCGGTCGAAGGGCGGGACGTGGTCGGGTACGCCGGGATCATGCTGGCCGCCGACGAGGCGCACGTGACGACGATCGCGGTCGACCCGGATGCACAACGACGCGCGATCGGGATGCGGCTCATGCTCGCACTCGCCCGCATGGCGCTCGCTCGGCACGCGACCGCGCTCACCCTCGAGGTGCGGCTGTCCAACCGCGGCGCACAGGAGTTGTACCGCCGCTACGGGTTCGCGTCGGTCGGTGCGCGCAAGGGCTACTACCAGGACAACGGGGAGGACGCGCTCGTGATGTGGGCCCGCGACATCGACGCGCCCGAGTACCTCGCGCTGCTCGACTCCTACGAGGCGCGGTACACGCCCACCACGGTGTTCGACCTCGTCCCGGTGTTCCGGGAGGCCCGCGGATGACCACGATCCTCGGCATCGAGACCTCGTGCGACGAGACCGCGGCTGCGATCGTCGTCGACGGGATCGACGTGCGCTCGAACGTCATCGCCACGCAGGTGGAGATCCACGCGCGCTACGGCGGGGTGGTGCCGGAGATCGCGAGCCGCGCCCACCTCGAACTCATCAACGGGGTCATCGGTCGTGCGCTCGCGGACGCGTCGATGACGCTCGTCGACGTCGACGTGGTGGCGGCGACGCACGGTCCGGGTCTCGCGGGCGCGCTGCTCGTGGGGGTGAGCGCGGCCAAGGCCCTGGCGCTCGTGCTCGACGTGCCGTACGTCGGCGTCCACCACCTCGAGGCCCACCTGCAGGCGGCCTGGCTCGAGGACCCCGACGTCGAACTGCCGATGGCGGTGCTGCTCGTCTCGGGTGGGCACACGCTGTTCGTCGCGGTCGACGGGCCGGGTCGCTACCGCATCCTCGGCGGCACGGTCGACGACGCGGCGGGGGAGGCCTACGACAAGGTCGCCCGCACGCTCGACCTCGGGTACCCGGGCGGGCCCGTCATCGACCGCCTCGCCCGGGTACCCG
>JBEAXD010000110.1:0-2850 GCA_041159995.1 Actinomycetota bacterium
GGCTTGGGCGAGGCGACGCTCGAACGATGCGAGTTCCGCCGCGAGGTCGGTGATCCGGGCCCGTGCCTCCTCGAGTTCACGGCGCGGTCCGGCCATCCGGGCCTCCGATTCCGCCCGTTCCTCGCGCAGTCGGTGCTCCGCGCTCTGGAACCGGCGCTCGGCCTCCTCGCACGCGGCCCACGCCCGGGCCGAGCAGGCCGAGGAGTCGGCGCACCGGGCGCAGGCCGCGTGCGAGGCGGGACCGGACCGCTGCGAGTTCCTGGCCGGCGCGACGCGCGGTCTCCTCCGCCTGCTCGGCCATCTCGAGCGCGGCGCGGATCTCCTCGCCCTGATCACCCGGCGTCGCTGCGGCGGTCGTCGTCATCCCGGGATCGATCGCACACGCGGCCCCGAGGCCGTACCCCCATCCGGTCGGACGCGCTGCGTACAGAGCCGAGACGAGCATCGGGAGCGTCCCCGCGCCCGCCGCACCCCGCACGCGATCGAGTGCGGACTCCACGCTCCAGCCGTCGAGCGCGTCGAGTGCGCGCGGGTCCTCCATGAACCGGGCGCTCACCGCGCGCCGGAACGAAGCGTCCTGGTCGATCGCACCCCGCAACGCCTCATCGGAGGCGGTGAGCACGAGTTCGTCGCCGAAACCGTCGTCGGCTGCGAGACCCGCGGGAGCCTCCTCGAGGTCGGTGAGGACGTCGGCCGCCACCCCGAGCAACGGCGCGAGCAGGTCCGAGGGGACGGGCGGGACCGTCGGTTCCACGCGCACCCCGCCGCCGTCGACCATCGGCTCAGGCCGCCCCGGCCGCATCGCCGCCGGCCTCGATGACCTCGATCCGATCGCCCGAAGCCCGGCACCACCGACACTCGACCGACTCGACGGTCTCCTCGACCACCTCGACGGCCTCGACCTCGAGGTCGCCACCGACCGTGAAGTGGTGGTACTCCCGGGTGCGTCGGCTGATCGCCACATCGAAGCGGGTGAGATTGCCGCAGCCGGTGCAGCGGTAGCGGGTGGCAGCCATGGTGCGAGCGATCCTACGGGCGCGCGACCGGCCCACCCGCGGACCTCGGCCGCTCGGCTGGACCGTCACACGGGGTGACGGGCCGTCGAACACCTGTTCGCTAGGGTGGAGGCCGTGAGATCCCCCGCCCCCCGGGTCGCGCGCACGGCCCACGACGATCCCGTCGCCGGGCGGGCGCCGCTCGCCGTGCAGCAGTCCTTCGACGCGCTCGGTACGCCACTGGCCGAGGTCACCTTCGTCGTGCTCGACCTCGAGACCACCGGCGCCTCCCCCGCCGACTGCGCGATCACCGAGGTCGGCGCGGTGCGCTACCGCGGTGGCGAGCGCCTCGGCACCTTCCAGACGCTCGTCAACCCGGGGGTTCCCATCCCGCCGACCATCACGGTCATCACCGGCATCACCGAGGCCATGGTGCTGCCCGCCCCACCGATCGAGGAGGTGCTGCCCGCCCTGCTCGAGTTCATCGGCGGCGCAGTGATCGTCGGGCACAACGTGCGCTTCGATGTCTCGTTCCTCGACGTCGCGCTCGATCGCGCCGGGTACCCGAAGCTCGCGAACCGCCGGGTCGACACCCTCGGCCTCGCGCGCCGGCTCGTACGCGACGAGGTGCCGAACCTGAAGCTGGGCACCCTGGCCCGCCACCTCGGCGTCCCCGAGACGCCCTGCCACCGTGCACTGGCGGACGCGCAGGCCACGGCCGAGGTGCTCCACGCGCTCCTCGAGCGTGCCGGCACGCTCGGCGTGCTCGGCCTCGACGACCTGCTCGAACTCCCCACCATCCGCGCCCACCCGTCGGCATCCAAGTTGCGCCTCACCGCCGGACTGCCGCGCGAGCCCGGCGTGTACGTGTTCCGCGACCGTGCCGGCCGGGTGCTCTACGTCGGCAAGGCCACCAACCTGCGAGCCCGCGTGCGCTCCTACTTCGGCGGCGACGACCGTCGGAAGGTGCCGCAACTCCTGCGCGAGACCGAACGCATCGACCACATCCGCTGCGACGATCCGCTCGAGGCCGAGATCCACGAACTGCGCCTCATCCGGCGCCACGAGCCCCGGTACAACCGGGTCGGCAAGGGCTGGCGCTCGTACGCGTACCTCAAGCTCACCGTGCCGGAACGATTCCCTCGCCTCACGGTCGTGACCGACGCCCGCCCGGACGGCGCCGTGTACCTCGGACCGTTCCGGTCCCGACGGAGTGCGACGTCGGTGAAGGAGGCGATCGAGGCCGCGGTGCCGCTGCGACGCTGCACCGACCGGATCGCGCGCCACGCACCGATCGCATGCGACACGCCGTGCGCGCCGGCCCAGCTCGGTGTCGCCGCCTGCCCCTGTCGCGGCGCGACCACGGAGGACGAGTACCGCGCGATCGTCGAGCGCGCGGTGGTCGCGCTGCGCAGCGATCACCGGGCCCTGCTCGATCCGCTCGAGACCCGGATGACCGTGCTCAGCGAGCAGGAACGGTTCGAGGAGGCCGCTGCGACCCGCGACCGCCTCGCGACGCTGTCACGTGCGCTGCGTCGTGTCCGCACCATCGAGTGGTTGCGGCGGGCCGGAAGGCTGCGCATCGAGACGCCGGCGGGGGTCCGGGAGTTCGACGGCGGCCACCTGCGCATCGGCGCGACCCCCCACCTCGACGGACTCGAACCGGATCCGCACCATCCGGCGAGCGCACCGTTGCCGATGGGTCAGCCGCCCGCGCGCGACGAGATCGACGAACTGCTCGCCGTGGCCCGCTGGCTCGACCGCGAGGTGACCGGCGGTCGTGTGCGACTGCTCGAGGCGACGGGGTGCGCCGCCTCGGCCTGCTCCGGTCCGCTCCCCGCCTACGCGCCGGTGT
>JBEAXD010000184.1:0-4661 GCA_041159995.1 Actinomycetota bacterium
GGTACTTCGAGGACGAGGCCGAGACGCGCGCCACCATCGACGAGGCCGGCTGGCTGCACACCGGCGACGTCGGGATCATGGATACCCGCGGCTACCTGCGGATCACCGACCGCATCAAGGACATGTTCATCGTCGGCGGGTTCAACGCCTACCCCGCGGAGATCGAGAACCTCATGCTGCGCCACCCCGACATCGCGCAGGTGGCGGTGGTCGGCGTGCCGGACGACCGGATGGGCGAGGTCGGCATGGCGTTCGTCGTCCCCCGGCCCGCAACCACCGTCGATCCGGACCAGGTCCTCGCGTGGTGCCGAGCCGAGATGGCCAACTACAAGGCCCCCCGGTACGTCCAGGTCATCGATGCCCTGCCCCTCAATGCGATGGGGAAGGTGACGAAGTTCGAACTGCGTGACCGCGGACGCGCCATCGTGGCCGAGGGTCTCACGCCGTGACCATCACCCACATCCCGGCCGCGGCGCGGTTCCACACGCGCATCGGATGGTTGGACTCCTGGCACTCGTTCGCGTTCGGCCCGCACCGCGACCCCACGAACACCCACCACGGCCTGCTCGTCGTGCACAACGACGACGTCATCGCCCCGGGCGAGGGATTCCCCACGCACGCCCACGCGGACATGGAGATCGTGACGTGGGTGCTCGATGGCGCGCTCGAGCACCACGACAGCACGGGGGGTCACGGGGTCATCACCCCCGGACTCGCACAGCGCATGAGCGCGGGCCGGGGCGTCCGACACTCCGAGTGGAACGCGAGCCGGGATCTGCCGGTGCGTCTCGTGCAGATGTGGGTGCTCCCGGACACGGCCGGCATCGAACCCGGCTACGAGGAGGCGGACGTCACGGACGACCTGGCGGGCGGCGCGCTCGTCACCGTCGCCTCGGGTGACGACTCCGGCGCGGTGCGCATCCACCAGCGGGGCGCGCGCCTGCGAGTCGGGCGCCTCGCTCCCGGGGCCACCGCGACGGTCGACGACGTCCCGCACGCACACGTGTTCGCGGCGGTCGGATCGCTGCAGCTCGCGGACGGCCCGACCCTCGACCCCGGCGACGCGGCGCGCTGCCGCAGCGCCGGCCCGCTGCCGTTCACCGCCGGCCCGGACGGGGTCGAGGTGATCGTCTGGGAGACGGTCTGAGCCCCTACTGCCCGATCTGGTCGGAGGCGAAGCCCGCGCCCATCTCAGCCGCGACGAGTGCACCGGCGCGCTCCGCCTCCATCCGCCGCAGCAGCGACTTGTTCCCGGCGTAGGCCCGGGTCGGGATCTCGGCCAGACCGGCGGCGACCTCGGCGACCCGAGCGGCATGCGTCTCCGGCGGGACGACCTCGTCGAGGAACCCGGCGCGCACCGCGCCATCGGGATCGACGAGGTTCCCCTCGAGGATCGTGGCGTTCCACGCACTCGGACGGATGCCGGCCTGCGCGATCACGAGCGCCCACGTGGGGAACACCATGCGCAGGCGGGTCTCGTTGATCCCGACCTTCCACGCACCCTCCGTGCCGATGCGACGGTCACAGGCCAGGGCGAGGATCGCTCCGCCCGCGATCGCGTGCCCCGTCACCGCGGCCACCGTGGGGATCGGCGCGGTCCACACCGCGAGCAGGGTGTGCGCAACGGTCTGGAGCCCGGTGGCCCGCCGCTGCGGATCATCGGACCGCACGAGCGAGAGGTCGATCCCGCCCGAGAACATGCCGGTTCGTCCGTGGACCACCAGCGCCCCGGCTCGGGCCTCGGCCGCGGACTCGATTCCGCCGCGCAGCGCCGCGCAGGTCGCCTCGTTGAGGACGTTGGCCTTGCCATCGTCGAGCAGGACGTGGGCGATGCCGTCGTCGTCGATCCGGTACTCGTGCATGGCTCGGCTCCTCGGCTCCGTCCCGCCGGCGGTCGCCGGGACGAGCCGAGGATAGGTCCCACCCCGCGCGCGACCACCACCTGACTCCGAGCGTGACCGGCGCAGGGTCGGCGGCACGGTCGGCCGGTGCTCGCCTAGGGTCCTCGCCACGAGCCGGTGCGACTGGGGGGTACGCCGGGATGACGACGGCCGAGGGCCGCGGGTGGCTGGACGGCGTGGTGTCCGAGCGCGCGCTCGGGGTCCTCGCCCTGGGCGCGGTCGTGATCGCCGTGACGGTCTGGCCGTTCCCCGCCCCGCTCGGGGTCATCGTCGGCGGCATGCTGGTCGGCGGCCGCATCGCCCTCATCGCCCTCGGGTTCGCGCTCGTCTACCGGGCGAGCCGCGTCGTGAACTTCGCGCAGGGCGATCTCGGTCAGGTGCCGGCCACCCTCGTGGTGCTGCTGGTGCTGTCGGCCGGCTGGTCCTACTGGCTCTCGTTGGTGATCGGGATCGCGGCCGCCCTCGTGCTCGGCGGACTCGTCGAGGTCCTCATCATCCGCCGGTTCTTCCGCGCACCCCGGCTCATCCTCACGGTGGCGACCATCGGGCTCGCCCAGGTACTGACCGGCGCCGCGCTCCTGCTCCCCCGGTGGTTCGACTCGGATGCACTGGCGACCCGGCTCGCCCCACCGTTCACCGCCCGCCTCTCCCTCGGCGGGGTGATCTTCGACGCGAACGACCTGCTCACTGCGATCGTGGTGCCGATCGCGTTCATCCTCCTGGCGCTGTTCCTCCAGCGATCGAGCGCCGGCATCGCGATCCGCGGCGCGGCGGAGCGAGCCGACCGCGCGTCGATGCTCGGCATCCCGGTGAAGCGTCTCAGCACGATCGTGTGGGCGATCGCGTCCCTGCTCGCGTTCCTCGCCATGTTCCTCCGGGCCGGATCCGTCGGGCTGCCGATCGGATCGGTGCTCGGCCCGACGTTCTTCCTCCAGGCGCTCGCCGCTGCGGTGATCGGCCGCCTCGAGCGGTTCCCGACGATCGCGGTGGCCGCCCTCGCCCTCGGCGTCATCGACCAGGCGATGACGTTCCAACCCGACAACCACCCGGCCTACAACGACGTGATGCTCTTCGTGGTCGTGCTGCTCGGACTCCTGCTGACCAGCCGTGCGTCGGGGGCCCGGGCCGGATCGGAGGCGCAGACCTGGCAGGCCGCCCGCGAGGTCCGGCCGATCCCGCGCGAGCTCGCCCACCTGCCCGAGATCCGGATCGGGCGCTGGGTCGGCCTGATCGCCGTGGTCGCCCTCCTCCTCACGCTCCCGCTCTGGTTGTCCTCGAGTCGTCTGGGCCTCGTCACCGTCATCGTCATCTTCGCCATCGTGGCCCTGTCCCTCGTGGTCCTCACCGGATGGGCCGGCCAGGTGTCCCTCGGGCAGATGGCGTTCGCCGGCATCGGCGCCGGTGTGGGGGGTGCGATGACCGCGGTGCACGGCCTCGACCTGCTCCTCGCCCTCCTGGCGGGCGGGACCGTCGGCGCGGTCGTGGCCGCCATCGTCGGCTACCCGGCGATCCGTCGCCGCGGCCTCACGCTCGCGGTGAGCACGCTGGCGTTCGCGCTGCTCACGTGGTCGTACCTGCTCAACACCGAGTTCATGGGCCGGTGGCTGCCGAGCGGCCGCATCGAGACGCCGACGTTCCTCTGGGGTGCGGTCGATCTCGACACCCCGACCCGCTTCTACCTCCTGTGTCTCGCCGTGCTCACGCTGGCCCTCGCCGCCGTGCGCGGCCTGCGGGCGAGCCGCACGGGTCGCGTCCTCATCGCGATCCGCGAGAACGATCGGGCGGTGCGGTCCTACGGCGTCGGGGCGGTGCGCACGACGCTCGCCGGCTTCGCGGTGTCGGGCTTCCTCGCCGCGGTCGCGGGCGTGCTGCTCGTCCACCAGCAGCACGGCCTCGACGTCACGATGTTCGCACCCACGGAGAGCCTGCAGGCCTTCTCGATGGTCGTGATCGGCGGCCTCGGTTCGATCTCGGGTGCGATCCTCGGCGCGGTGTACGTGCGGGGCGCGAACTGGCTCCTGCCCGCCGAGTGGCAGTTCCTCGCCACGGGCGCGGGCCTGCTGCTCGTCCTGCTCATCCTGCCCGGCGGTCTCGGGGCGGCGATCGCCGACGTCCGGGACGGCGCGCTGCGGTGGATCGCCCGGCGGCGCGACATCGTCGTGCCCAGTCTCCTCGCCGATCGACGGGTGGAGGCCGGAGGTGTGCCCGAACCGGTCATCGATCCCGTGGCGGTCGAGGCGATCGAGGAGCTCACGTGACCACCACCGACACCCCCACCGCGACACCCCCCGCCCGGGGCATCCGCGCCCGACTGCTCGAACGCACCGGCGGTGCACCCCTGTACCCGCTCGTGATCCTGACGGGGCTGCTCGCGGTCGACGAACTCGACCGGGCCGCCTTCGCGATCCTGCTGCCGGAGATCCGCGAGGCGTTCGGCCTCGACATCAGCGCGGTGCTCGCGGTCGTGGCCCTCGCATCGGTCGTCGCCCTCCTCATCCAGGTCCCGATCGCGTTCTGGTCGGACCGGCTCCCGCGCACGAAGATCGCCCTCCTCGGCGCAGTCGTGTGGATGACCTTCACCGGCCTCACCGGCGCAGCGACGTCGGTGCTCTTCCTCTCGATCGCCCGGGCCGGCTCGGGCCTGGGGAAGGCCGTGGTGGATCCGACCCACGGGTCCCTGCTCTCCGACTACTACGACATCCCGCACCGACCCCGGGTGTTCTCGATCCACCGGGCCGGCAG
The DNA here is from genome assembly GCA_041159995.1 of Actinomycetota bacterium. GTDB lineage: Bacteria > Actinomycetota > Acidimicrobiia > IMCC26256 > IMCC26256 > IMCC26256. The sequence continues at coordinate 4,644 of JBEAXD010000184.1, forward strand.
CGTCATCGGGCTGACGAT
>JBEAXD010000212.1:0-3975 GCA_041159995.1 Actinomycetota bacterium
CCCCCCAGGCCGCGACCTTCTCCGCGTGGCGGGGTGCGCCGATCGTCGGCATGACGACGACGCCCTGATCCTTGAGCGTCTTCACGAGGCGCTCACCGGGAGCCTGGGCGAACGAGGCCACTCGCACGCCCTCCCGCACGATGAGTGCGATGCGCTCGTCGACGTCGGCCTGATCCGAGCGCAGGTTCACACCGAACGGCCGATCGGTGCGCTCCTTCACCGCGTGCACGGCGGTCGTGAGCTCGGCCATCGTCATGGTCGCCGAGGCGAGGATGCCGAGGCCCCCGGCCGCACTCGTCGCCGCGGTGAGGCGAGCGCCCGCGACCCACCCCATGCCCGTCTGCACGATCGGGTACTGCGTCCCGAACAGGTCGCACACGGCGGTGTGGATCGCGCTCACTCCGGCACCTCACGGGAGCGCATGCCGGTCGGGTCGATCGCGTCGATGAGGGCGAGCTCGACCTCGGTGGGCGCGCGCGTCTCGGGCACGTCGTCGGGGACCACGAGGTCGAAGCCCGTCGCGGCGAGGATCTCGTCCACCGTCACACCCGGGTGCACCGAGCGGAGCCGCATCGTGTTGTCGGGCGTCTCGAAGTCCATGACCCCGAGGTTCGTCACCACGTGGCCGAGCCGATGGAACCGACCCGCGGCCCCGAGCGCCCGGGCCCGGTCGTACCCGACGCCGGTGACGACGTCGACCTGTTCGACGAAGGTCTTCGCGTTGTGCGCCGGGATCCAGTACGAGGTGCGGTTGTGGATCGTGTTGCCGGGCGCGCCGCGGAAGCCGAGCAACTGGGCCTTCGGCCGGTCCATCGGTCCGATGCACGCGAAGTTCTGGTTGCCGTACCGGTCCATCTGGGAGGCGCCCATCATCACGTGACGCCGGCCCGACCACACGACGTCGAACATCGAGCGGTACGGGTTCCAGGCCTCGACGACCTTCTCCGGGTCGGCGACACCCACCGGCATCGGGTTCGCCACGAGCAGTGCCTCGCCGTCGGTCATGACGAGGTCGGGCTCGAAGGTGGCCCGGGCCAGGCGGCCCCCGATCATCGGGATCGTGCCGATCGGGTTGGCCATGATCTCGCCGTCGCCCCGGAACGCCTCGGCGACCGCGATGACGCAGTGGTCGGCTCGGGCGCTCACAACCCCACCACCTTCCGGTACTCGGCGTGGTCGCCGCAGTCGATGTACCTGGTGCGGAACGCCGCCCAGGCCTCGGGGTCCTTGGCGGACGCGGCGTACTCCTTCTGGAACGCCTCATCACGGGCGTAGTCCGGCGGGCACTCGGTGAAGTGTGCGCCGAACGGCGCCTCGATGACGCCGTCGGTCATGAGCCGGCTCACCCTGAGCGTCTGCACCGCTCCGCCGGCGATGAGATCCTCGGTCGGCACGATCCGCTCGACCGACATGAACCGACGCTCGGCCGCACCGAGGAACAGGTCGTCGAAGTACGGGTCCACCCCGAGGTACTGGCCGTTGCCGCGGGCATCGCCGCGGTGCATGTGCACGAACGCCGCATCGAGGGTGAGCGCGGGCACCGCCACGAGTTCCTCGCCGTCGTCGAACGGCGACGTGACGGTGCGGATCTCGGCCTGGTCCATGATGCTGGTGCCGAGCCCGACCCGGGTCGGGAGGAACGGCACTCGCCATGCCGCGGCCTGGAGGCCGAGGAGGAACATGCCCTCGTCGAGTTCGAGGGTCTCGACCGCACCGGCCTGTCGAGCGGCGCGGAAATGGGGCTCGAGTGCGATGGAGTCGAGCGACACGAACGCGTAGACGACCTTGCGGACCTTGCCGGTCGCACACAGGATCCCGACGTCGGGGCCGCCGTAGGAGACGACGGTGAGGTCGGTGAGCGGGGACCGTGCGATCGCCCGCACGATGCTCATCGGCTTCCGTCGGGAGCCCCACCCCCCGATCCCGATGGTCATGCCGTCGCGCAACTCGGCGACGACGTCCTCCTCGGTCATGCGCTTGTCGGGCATCGGCGGTCTTTCGCTACTGGGTGAAGTCGGCGTCGCGCTTGGCGACGAAGGCGTCGCGGGCCTCGTCCGAGACGCCGGAGAGGTTGAGTTCGAACGTGAACCCCTGCTCGTAGCGGTACGAGCGGCGCACGTCGACCGGGTCGATCCCGTTCAGCGAGGCCTTCGCGGCCCGCATCACGGTCGGGGACTTCGCCGCGATGTCGCGGGCGATGCGCATCGCGGCCCCGCGCAGCTCGGTGCCGGGTACCACCTCGGCCACGCTGCCGTGGTGGAGCAGTTCCTGGGCCGTGATCGGCTTCGCCGTGTAGACCATCTGCCGCATCCGGTGCTGCGGCACCAGCCGGGCGAGGTGCGTCGCCGCCCCGAGGGCGCCCCGATCGACCTCGGGCAGCCCGAAGGTGGCGTCGTCCGAGGCCACGATGATGTCGGCGTTGCCCACGAGCCCGATCCCGCCGCCGAGGCAGAACCCGTTGACCGCGGCGATCACGGGCACCTCGCACTCGTACACCGCGGCGAAGGCCTCGAAGCAACCACGGTTCGCACCGATGAGCGCGTCGAACCCCTCGGTGGCCTGCATCTCCTTGATGTCGACGCCGGCGTTGAACCCCCGACCCTCGGCCCGCAGGACCACGACCCGCACCTGCGGATCCCGACCGAGCGTGCGCAGGCGATCGGCGAGGTCGAACCACCCCGCGACGGTCAGCGCGTTCACGGGCGGATTGTCCATCACGATCTCGGCGATGCCCTGCTCGTCGATCGTGTGCGTCGTGCCCATCCCGGTCCTCGCCCCCTCGCCGCCCGGCGGCGCCGAGCGTCCTCGTGCGTCCGACTCCCGCGGATCTGAGGGGTCGTCAGACGGAGGCGGTACCTTATCCCCATGCCTGATCCGCTGGACCTGTCGGGGCGCGTCGTCCTCGTGACCGGAGGCGCCAAGGGCGTCGGCCGCGGCATCACCGAGCGGTTCCTCGCCGCCGGCGCGCAGGTCCTGATCTGCGGACGCTCGACCCCGGCGGAACTGCCGAGTTCCGACGGGCACACCGCCCGCTTCGTGGCCGGCGACGTCCGGGAACCCGAGCAGGTGCAGGCGATCATCGACGAGGCGGTCGTCGCGTTCGGCCGTCTCGACGTCCTCGTGAACAACGCCGGCGGCGCGCCCCCGGCCGACACCGCGACGGTCTCGCCCCGGTTCTCGTCCGCGATCATCGGGCTCAACCTCGTGGCCCCGCTCGTGTGCTCGCAGTTCGCGAACGCGGTGATGCAGCGTCAGGACGAGGGCGGAGCGATCATCAACATCGCGAGCGTGAGCGGCGCCCGCCCCTCCCCGGGCACGGCGGCCTACGGCGCGGCCAAGGCCGGTCTGCTCAACCTCACGACGACGATGGCGGTCGAGTTCGCGCCGAAGGTGCGGGTCAACGCCATCACCGCGGGGCTCATCCGCACGGAGCAGAGCCACCTCCACTACGGCGACGAGGCGGGCATCGCCCGGGTCGCCGCGACGATCCCGATGGGCCGGCTCGCCGAACCGACCGACATCGGCGACGCCTGCCTGTTCCTCGCCTCGCCGCTCGCGTCGTACGTGACGGGTGCGAACCTGCTGCTCCACGGCGGCGGCGAGCGCCCGGCGTTCCTCGACGCGGCCGACCCCACTGCGGGCTGATCCGCTCGGGAGCCGGACCCGGTTACGGGTGCTGACTCGAGACCGACACGACCTCACCGGTCATGTAGGTCGAGTAATCGCTGGCCAGGAACACGATGACGTTGGCCACCTCCCACGGCTCCGCGGCGCGCCCGAAGGCCTCGCGGGTCGTGAGTTCGGCGAGCAGGTCGTCGGTCGTGACCTTGGAGAGGAACGCGTGCATCGCGAGGCTCGGCGCCACCGCGTTGATGCGCACGCCGAACTCGGCCGCCTCGAGCGCGGCGCAGCGGGTGAGGGCCATGACGCCGGCCTTCGCCGCCGCGTAGTGGGCCTGACCCTGCTGGGCCCGCC
>JBEAXD010000226.1:0-4549 GCA_041159995.1 Actinomycetota bacterium
GTCCTCCGCGGCGTAGAGGTCGTCGACGACCCGCCGCACCCCGTCGACGAGGATCGGACCCTTCCGGATGGCGTGGCTCGGCTCCCCGTCGAAGCAGATCACCGCGGTCTCGCCCCGCGACTCGACCCGCGGCAGGTAGGGCTGGACCACGACGTCCCGGCCCGCCGCGAGCAACCGCTCGGCGTGCGCCTGCGCTGCGTCGCGCTGTTCGGGCCCGTGTCGTTCGGTGTCGCGTGAACCCGCCGAGACCGCCGGCTTCACGACGACCGCCCCCGCATCCGGCAGCACGATCGGATCGCCGGGATGCAGCAACGTCGTCGGGATCACCGGCGCTCCGAGCGCCGCGAGTTCGACGAGGTAGTGCTTGTCGGAGCACCACCGCAGTACCGCCGGCTCGTTCACGAGCCTCGTGCCCGCGGCCGCTCGCTCGACCCACGCGAGGTACTCGGACAGGCGCCGCGTGTAGTCCCAGGGTGACCGCACGAGCGCGATCCCGAACGAGTTCCAGTCGACCGCGGGGTCGTCCCAGTCGACGAGCCGGGTCGATAGCCCACGTGCGGCGAACGCCGCCGCAGTCGGGACGAGGTCGGCGTCATGGGTCCGAGCGACGGCGGCGGTCACGAGGGCGATGTCGACGGCCACGGCCCGCGATCCTGCCACCGACCGGGCGGTGGGCGGTCGGACCGGGTCGCGTGGCAGGCTGCGCCGGTGAGCGTCAGCATCCACCGGGTCGACTCCCTCCGCAGCCTCCTGGAACTCGAACCGGTGAAGCCCGACGCCTACCTCGGCGCCGGGCCGAACCTCGGCTGGGGTCGGATCTACGGAGGGCAGGTGGTCTCCCAGGCCCTGCGAGCGGCCGGCCTCACCGTGGAGTCGGCCCACCGGGTGCACTCGTTCCACGCGTACTTCGTGCGGGCGGGTGACGAACGCCAGCCGGTGCTCTACGAGGTCGAACGCGTGCGCGACGGCCGTTCGTTCACCACGCGTCAGGTCGTCGCCTACCAGGCGGGCGGAGCGATCCTCAACCTCATCGCCTCGTTCCAGGCCGACGAGGAGGGCGAGGAGTCGCAGTCCCGACCGTTCCCGGCGAACACCCCCGGCCCCGAGGGGCTCGAGTCGGTGCCGACGGACCTCTTCTTCGACCACCGGTTCGTGCGCCACGGCAACGATCCGGCACCACGGGCCACCTCCTGGCTGCGGGTCACCGGAGACCTCGACGACGATCCGATGGTGCACGCGTGCGCGCTCGCCTACCTCTCCGACGAGGACCTGCTCGGCGTCGCGCTGCTCCCCCACTCCCTCGCCGGCAACTGGGACGCCATGATGAACGCGTCGCTCGACCATGCGGTCTGGTTCCACCGACCCGTGCGCGCCGACCAGTGGCTGCTCTTCGACCTCGAGGGCAGCGGCATCGCACACTCCCGTGGGCACGCCCTCGCACGCGTGTTCACCGAGGACGGCGTGCACGTGGCCACCGTGGCCCAGGAGGGACTCGGCCGCGCCCGTCGCGCGTAGCACCACTCCCCACGCCGTGCCCTGCGCTCACTCCACGGACGCGGGACCACCGAAGATGTCGGTGCGCGGGCCGTCGGTGTAGACGGGGTCGCGCCGCTGGTCGAAGGCACGGATCGCCTCCTGCAGGTTCTCCGTGAAGCCGAGCATGAGCTGGTTGCGGTCCTCGATCTCCACCGCGGATTCCAGGGACGGGTTCTCGAGGTTCACCCAGATCACCTCCTTGGTCATCTGGAGCGCGTACTGGCTGAACTCCGCCATGCGGGCCGCCATCTCGAGCGCCGTCGGCAGGAGGTCCTCCTCGGGCAGCACCCGGGAGACGAGTCCCATGCGGAGGGCCTCATCCGCGTCGATCCGGCGGCCGGTGAGGAGCAGGTCGTTCGAGTGCGCGGCGCCGATCAGTCGGGGCAGCAGCCAGGACGCCGCCATCTCCGTACTCGTGACCCCGTTCACGATCCCCGTCGCATTGAACTCGGCCGATCGGGCCGCGATCCGGATCTCGGCCGCGAGCGTGAGGCACATGCCGCCCCCGAACGCCGGCCCGTTCACCGCACAGATGATCGGCTGGGGCATCCGGCGCATCGTGAGGATGAGCCGGGAGTAGTACCGCATCGATCGCTGGGCGATCCGTCCGACCGACAGCCCGTCGATGTTCGGGATGATCCCGTAGTCCTTGAGGTCGAGCCCCGAGCAGAAGCCCCGACCCGCGCCGGTGAGGATCACGACGGCCACCGCGTTGTCCTCGGCCAGGGCGTTGAGCGCCGCGTCGAGCTCGATGACGAGGTCGATCGACATCGCGTTGAGACGGTCGGGGCGGTTGAGCGTCACCACCGCCGTCCGGGGCTGGGGCCGCTCGACGGTGACGAGGCCGGTCGTCGTGCTCGGGTCGCTCATCGGTCCCTCCGGGATCGGCCGGTCGCGTCTCGGGCGCGCCGGGGGCTCCGGATCATGCCCCACGCGCGATACGCCCGCCGTGCCACCACTCCGAGCCTCCGAGGGGGGAGAATGGGTCCCCATGTCCGAGGACGCCCGGCCCGTCGCCACCGCCACCGAGCCCGCGGCCCGCCGGAGCCGGCGCACGCTCAAGGTCCCCTACGAGCCCGGCATCGACGGGCTGCGCGCCATCGCGGTCACGTCCGTCCTGCTGTACCACTCGGACGTGCCCTGGGTGCCCGGTGGTTTCTTCGGCGTCGAGGTGTTCTTCGTCATCTCGGGGTACCTCATCACGGCACTGCTGCTCGCCGAGTGGCGGAACACGAGCCGGATCCGGATGGGCGAGTTCTACATCCGCCGGGCCCGCCGACTGCTGCCGGCCCTGTTCCTCATGCTCGCGGTCGTCGGCCTCTACGCGGTGCTGTTCCTGCCCGACGACCTCCACACGCTCCGCGGGGATGCGGCCGCCGCCGTCGGGTACGTGCAGAACTGGTGGCAGATCTTCGCCGGACGCTCGTACTTCGAACAGACCGGCCGGCCGCCGCTGCTCCAGCACCTCTGGTCACTCGCGGTCGAGGAGCAGTTCTACCTGCTCTGGCCGCTCGTGTTCTGGGGTCTGCTCAAGGCGTTCGGCCGGCGCCCCGTGCGGCTCGTGGGCGTGCTCGTCGGCGCAGCGCTCGCATCGACGATCCTCATGTGGGTGCTCTTCCCGGGCATCGAGGATCCCACCCGGGTCTACTACGGCACCGACACCCGGGCCGCCGGGCTGCTCCTCGGTTCGGCCCTCGCGATCCTGTGGCCGCCGTGGCGTCTCGCCCGCACCGTCCACCTCATCGGTCGCGTCGTCCTGAACTCGGCCGGCGCCATCGGTCTGGCGTTCATCGCCTGGTACCTGTTCCGCGTGCCGGACACCGCGGCGTGGGTGTACCGCGGGGGTTTCCTCTGGCTCGACCTCGCGACGCTCCTCGTGATCGCGGTGACGGTGCACCCCGGCGCGGACCTCCGACGCCTCCTCGGCTGGAGGCCCCTCGTGTGGATCGGCCTCCGCTCCTACTCGCTCTACCTCTGGCACTGGCCGATCTACCAGATCACGCGGCCGGACCTCGACGTCCCGCTCGACGGGTACTGGCTGCTCGCGCTGCGGCTCACGCTCACCGTCATCTGCGCCGAGCTCTCGTACCGGTTCGTGGAGACGCCGATCCGGCAGGGCGCGCTCTCCCGGACCTGGCGTGCGATCCGTGAGGGCAGCGGCGAGGCCCGGGCCGCGCTCGTCCAGCGAGCCACGGCGATCGCCACGGTGTCGCTCGTCATCGTCGCGGTCGTCGGCGTCGGCTTCGCCGGGGCCCAGGCTCCGCAGGCCCCCGAGGAGCTCCGGGTCGGCGCGATCAGTGGCGTCATCGGAGGCACCGGCACGACGGGTGGCCCCGGCGCCACCGGAGCGACCGGCGCCTCCGGGGCGTCGGGCGGCACCGGCACGTCCGGTGTGCCGGTGACCACACCGCCCCCACCCCCCGCCGGCGCCGGCGTCATGGCGGTGGGCGACTCGGTGATGCTCGGTGCGGCCCAGACCCTCGCCGGTGTGTACCCGGGTCTCAACGTGAACGCTGCGGTGAGTCGCCAGTTCGGCACCGTCGCCGACGTCGTCGGCCAGCTGCACGCCGCCGGCTACGGGCGGGATCTCACGATCATCCACACGGGGACGAACGGCACGATCGACGCCGACCGGTTCGTCCAGATGATGCAGGGCCTGGCCGACGTCCGCTGCGTCGTCGTCCTCAACCTCAAGGTGCCCCGGCGCTGGGAGGCCGCCAACAACAACGTGCTCGCCGTGCACACCCCGCAGTTCCCGAACGCGACCCTCATCGACTGGCACGGCGAGGGGCTCGCCCACGGCGACTGGTTCTACCGGGACGGCATCCACCTCAACGCGACGGGCCGCAACGCGTACGTGCAACTCATCGCGTCGGTGGCGCCGTCCTGCGGGCGCTGACGAACCGGCGGGCGCTCGGGTGTGCCGCGGTCAGGCGTCCGCCCCGCCGAGACCGACGGGACAGGCCACCCCGGTACCCCCGAGCCCGCAGTACCCGCCCGGGTTCTTCGAGAG
>JBEAXD010000233.1:0-2601 GCA_041159995.1 Actinomycetota bacterium
CGACCCGGAACTGCGGGTCGCGCGGATCGATGACGGCGACCGCGTCGCCCTCGGCCCACGCGGTGCGGACCGCGTCGGCTGCGGCCGTCGGTGGGAGCACCACCGCGAGCAGCGAGGAATCGGCGCCGGTCCGCATCACCCGGTACCGTAACGCCCGGTCCCAGCCCGCCGGAACGCCTCGGCACCCGGGGCCCTTCGAACCCGGACGGCGGCGCGAGTGATCGTCCGGCGGGGCGATCCGGAGGACTTCGACGTGGCGACGCCGGCGCAGTGGATCGAGGGGGCCCGACCCCGCACGCTCGGCGCGGCGGTCGCGCCGGTGCTGGTCGGCACGGCGGTCGCCGCGACGACGGGCCCGATCCTCTGGTGGCGGGCCGCGTGCGCGCTCGTCGTGGCCCTCGCCCTCCAGGTCGGCGTGAACTTCGCGAACGACTACTCCGACGGTGTCCGGGGCACCGACGACGTCCGGCGCGGCCCGCTGCGGCTCACTGCGACGGGCCTCGCCCGCCCCGCCGCGGTCCGTCTCGCCGCGGTGCTGAGCCTGCTCGTGGGCGCGATGGCCGGGCTGCTGCTCGCCCTCGCGGTGAACCCCTGGCTCATCGGGTTCGGAGCGGTGCTCATCGCCGCTGCGGTGCTCTACACGGGAGGACCCCGCCCCTACGGGTACGCGGGGCTCGGGGAGGTGATGGTGCTCGCCTGCTTCGGCTTCGCCGCCACCGTGGGCACCACCTACGTGCAGGGTCGGGGGGTCCCGGCCGCGGCGTGGTGGGGTTCACTCGTCACCGGGTTGCCGGCCTGCGCCGTCCTGCTCGCCAACAACGTGCGCGACGTCGCGACCGACCTCGTCGCGGGCAAGCGCACCCTCGCGGTCCGCATCGGCGCGACCCGGGCCCGGCGGCTGTTCGTCCTGTGCCTCGTCGGGGCGTTCGTCGCGATCGGACCGATCGCAGCGGTCGAGCCGCTCGCCGCGCTCGGCTTCGTCGCCGTGCCGCTCGCGTACGGGCCGGCCCGGGCGATGCTCACCCGTGACGACGCCCCGGGGCTCATCGCCGCGCTCGTCGGCACGGTGCGCCTCGAACTGGCGCTCGGGGTGCTCCTCTCGATCGGGCTCTTCGCGTCGTGACCGTGGTCGAGCACCGTCTCCGCATCGGTGCACGCGAGGTGCTCCTCCTCGAGGGGCCGCAGGGGTGGGGTGAGTGCTCCCCGCTCGCGGGGTACCCGTGCGATCCGGGGCGGGCGATGGCCTCGGCGATCGAGGCTGCCACCCTCGGGTGGCCGACGCCGCGTCGGGCCGGGATCCCGGTGAACGCGCTCCTCGCGCCGGGCGCGACGATCGATCCGGTCGCCCTCGGCGCGTTCCCGGCGATCAAGGTGAAGGTCGGGCGCGACGCGCCGGCCGTCGACGTCGAGCGTCTGCGCTCGCTGCGCGAGGCGGTCGGCGCCGGTCCGGCCCTCCGCATCGACGCGAACGGAGCGTGGGATGTGGCGACCGCGATCGAGGTGCTGCGCGCGCTCGCCCCGCTCGGCCTCGAGTTCGCCGAGCAGCCGGTCGCCGCGATGGAGGACCTCGCCACCGTGCGGCGGGCCACCGGAGTCCCGATCGCTGCGGACGAGTGCGTCCGCAGCGTCGAGGACGCCCGCCGGGCGCGCCGGATCGGCGCTGCCGATCTCCTCGTGCTCAAGGTGCAACCGCTCGGCGGCGTGCGTGCGGCGCTCGAGGTCGCGGATGCGAGCGGCCTCCCCGCCGTCGTGTCCTCGATGCTCGAGACCTCGGTCGGCCTCGCCGCCGGGGTGGCACTCGCCGCCGCGCTCGACGACCTGCCGTACGCGTGCGGTCTGGCCACGCTCGCCGAGATCGATGGTGATGTGACCGACGATCCGCTCGTGCCCGTCGACGGCGTGCTGCCCGTGCGCGCGGTCGTCCCGACCGCCGCGGCGCTCGTCACCTACGGGGCGAGGTCGTGAACGAAGGTCCTGATCGCAGCGGCCACCGCGGCGGGCTGCTCGAGCGGCAACGCGTGTCCGCCGGGCAGCCGCAGGCGGAGGCAGTCGCCGAGCGCTTCGAACATCGCATCGCCGATCGCGTCGTACTTCGCGTCCTGCTCGCCGGTGAGGACCATCACCGGTGCGTCGAGGTCGGCGAGTTCCTCCCAGCGGGGCGTCTGCGCGCCCTGGCCGAGGTCGACGAGTTGGTGGACGAGCGAGTCCACGGTGTGGGCGGCGGAGCGCTCGGCGAGCTGGGCCGCGTCGGGCCCCAGCGACGCGAACATCGGCTGGGCCAGCCACTCGGCGAGGAACGCCTCGACGCCCACGGCCCGTACGTGCTCGGCGAGGGCGCGGTCGGCCTCGAGGCGTGCGGCGCGGTCGGCATCGTCGGCGATGCCGGGCGTGGCGCTCACGAGCACGAGTCCCTCGACGAGGTCCGGTCGCTGGATCGCCACCTCGAGGCAGAGCCGGCCCCCCATCGAGTAGCCGACGTAGACGGCCTCGCCGCCGAGTTCGGCGATGGCGGCTGCGGTCCCGGCGAAGGTTGGGGCATCGGGCACGTCGAGCGCGACGATGTCGAGGTCGGGTGCCGCGGCGGCGACGCCGCGCCACGCC
>JBEAXD010000262.1:0-7050 GCA_041159995.1 Actinomycetota bacterium
CGCCACCCTCTCGACCTCGTGCACCCTCGAACCGGGCGACATCATCGCGACCGGAACGCCCGCCGGCGTCGGCATCGTCCGCCAACCCCCGCGATGGCTGGTACCCGGCGACGTCGTCCGGATCGAGATCGACGGCATCGGCGCGCTGGAGAATCCGGTGATCGCCGAGCCCGCCGACACGGCGATGATCGCATGAGCGCGCTCGATCCGAACCTCCGGGCCTTCATCGAGACCGAACCGAGTGGCGTGCTCGGCACGGTGCGTCCCGACGGTCGGCCTCGCCTCACCGTCGTCCGTCACCTGCTCGAGGGGGATCGCATCCTCATCTCGACCGAGGCGCTCCGGGCCAAGGCCCGCGACGTGCGCCGGGACGGGTGGGCGTCCTACTGCATCACCGGCCACACCGCGCCGTACCCCTGCGTCACCCTCGAGGGTGCGGCGCGGATCGTGACCGAGGGCGCCGGGCCCACCACCACGAGGATCTTCGAACGGATGACCGGTGCCCCGATGGCCGATCCGCTCTCCGACGAGGCCGTCGCCGCGATGGGCCGGGTCATCATCGAACTCACCATCGAGCGCGCCTACGGCGCGACGCACATCCCGGAGGTCTGACGTGGCGCTGCACCGGCTCACCAGCATCGTGGTCGGCGTCCCCGAGGTCGCTCCCGTGGCCGACTTCTACCGGGACTTCGGCCTCGTCGACACGCCGACCGGCGGATTCGCGACCCGCGACGGCGGGGAGCAGCTCCGGTTGACCGCGGCCGAGCACCGGCGCCTCGTCGAACTCGGGATCGGTGCCGACGACCCGGACGACCTCGCCCGCGTCGCGGCGTCCCTCGAATCACTCGACGTCGCCGTGACCCGCGCCGCCGATCGGATCACCTCGGTGGAGCCGATCACCGGGACCGTGGTCGTCGTGGAGATCGCACCGCGGTACGCGCCGCCGGCCTGGGAACCCGATGGCACGAACGCACCGGGGCACACGGTCCGGCGCAACGCTCGGGCCGCGGCCATCGACCGCAGCGGACCCGTACGGCCGAGCAAGCTCGGGCACGTGGTCCTCGGATCACCGGATCAGGCGGCCACGCAGCGGTTCTTCACCGAGGGCATCGGCTTCCGCATCAGCGACGAGATCCGGGGCATCGCCGGGTTCCTCCGCTGCTCCACCGATCACCACAACCTCCTGGTGCAGGACGCGCCGTTGACCTACCTGCACCACACGTCGTGGACCCTCGCCGACGTCGATGAGATCGGCCGGGGTGCGGCCCACCTCCTGAGCACCGATCCGACCCGGCACGTATGGGGTCTGGGGCGCCACTGGATCGGATCGAACAACTTCTGGTACCTGCGCGATCCGGCGGGGAACTTCGCGGAGTACCACTCGGACCTCGACGTGATCGACGACGACACGAGCTGGGTGGCGAACTCCATCGCCGACCTCCGGGCGCTGTACGCATGGGCGCCGCCGGTACCCCCGGAGTTCATCGTGCCCGAGGACATCGCGGCCCGCGCCGCGGCCCTGTGAGTCCTGCGGTGGCCCACGAGGTCGAGGTCGCCGTCATCGGGTACGGACCGGTCGGCACCGTCCTCACCGGATTGCTCGCCCGCCGCGGCGTGCGGGTGGCCGCGTTCGAACGCGGTGCCGACGTCTTCACCCTCCCGCGGGCGGCCCACTTCGATGCCGAGATCGCAAGGACCTTCCAGCTGCTCGGCGCGATCGACGCCATCCTCCCGGCGACCGCGGCCACCAGCGGCATGGACTTCGTCGATGCCGAGGGTCGGGTGCTCATGTCCTTCGAGGCCGAGGAGGACGAGATCGCTGAGGGGTGGCCGCGATCGTTCATGTTCTACCAACCCGACGTCGAGCGGGCACTGCGGGCGCGGGTCGCCGAACTGCCGAGCGCGGCCGTGCACCTCGAGCACGAGATCCTCGACGTCATCGACCGGGGCGACGGGGTCGAGATCACGGCACGGGACCTGCGGACCGGAACCGACCGCACGGTGACCGCGGACTACGTCGTGGGGTGCGACGGTGCGCGCTCACTCGTGCGTGCTGCGATGGGAACGACCCTCGAGGATCTCGCCTTCGATCAGCCCTGGCTCGTCGTGGACGTCATGCTGCGCGGCGAGGCCTCGCTGCCCGCCCGTCCGACCCAGTACTGCACACCGGCGCGTCCAGCGACCTTCATCCCGTCGGCGGGCGCCCACCGGCGGTGGGAGTTCATGCTCCTGCCCGGGGAGGACGCGGGCGCGATGGAGACCCCCGAGCGCATCCGATCCCTCATCCGGCCGTGGATCGATCCCGACCTCGTCGAGATCATCCGATCCGCCGTCTACTCGTTCCACGCCCTCATCGCCGACCGGTGGCGCTCCGGACGTCTCCTCATCGCCGGCGACGCCGCGCACCAGATGCCCCCGTTCCTCGGTCAGGGCATGTGCGCCGGGATCCGGGATGCCGCCAACCTCGAGTGGAAGTTGACCCGCGTGCTGCGCGGTCAGTCCGATCCCAAGATCCTGGACTCCTACGAGTCGGAACGATCGCCCCACGTGCGCAGGTTCATCGAGACCGCAGTGGCGGCGGGCCGCATCATCCAGACCACCGACCCGGAGGAGGCCGCGGCACGTGACGCGTTCCTCCTCGAGCGCACCGACGAGCGTCCGCCGACCCCGACGGTCCCGCCGATCGGACCCGGGCTCGGGGACCCGACCGACCCCCACCGCACGACCCGCGTCGCCCAACCCATCGATGCCGCGGGCGCACGCCGGGACGATCTCCTCGGCGACGAGGTGTCGCTCGTGGTGGATGCCGCAGTCTGGTCGGACCTGGGCCCCGGCGATCGCGCCCGGGCCGCCGCGCTCCCGGTCGTGCACTCGGCGCTGCTCGCACCCTGGCTGGCCGAACTCGGCGTCGTGGCGGTGGTCGCCCGACCCGACCGCCACGTGCTCGCGAGCACCGCCGACCCGTCCGGGATCGCCGCGATGGTGGAGGCCTCCGTCCGGGAGCTCGCTCCGGTCGGCGGCTAGGTTCGTCACGCGATGGACGAACAGGCGCGAGACCCTGCGACCGGGCACGACCACGAGATCGAACCCGACGTCCGATTCACCTACGCGAACGAGCGCACGTTCCTGGCCTGGAACCGCACGGCCCTCGCGATCATCGCGACGGGGGTCGTCGTGGTCGGGATCCTGCCCAAGTTCAGCGTCGACTTCGGACGCAGGATCCTCGGCATCCCGATGATCCTGCTCGGCGCCTTCATCTCCTGGCGCTCGCTCGGCGAGTGGCGGGAGAACGAGGAGGCCATGCGCCACGAGCGTCCGCTCCCCCGCTCCAACCTGCCGCGCATCCTCACGGTCGGCGTGGTGATCGTCGCGCTCATCGCGGCTGTCCTCGCCGCCTTCCAGCGCGGAGCGTGACCGTGTCCCGGTGGGACCACGACCCGGAACGGGGCCTCGCCGGCGAGCGTACCGATCTCGCGTGGCACCGGACCGGGCTGGCGATGATCATCATCCTCGGCGGCGTCGGACGCCATGCCCTCGAGTACGGCGGCGCCGCCGCGGTCGCATCGGTGGCCTGCGTCGTCCTCGGCACCGCGATCTGGTGGTTCGGCCTCCAGGCCGCGCACCGACTCTCGGCGACGACCCACACCGGACGTCACCGGGTCGAGGACCGACTCCTCACCACCGTGACCGCCGGCACCCTCGTCATCGCGCTCGCAGCACTCCTCATCTCCGTCTGATCGGGGGCCGCGGGCGCAGGCGTCCCGACGCGATGGGGCCCGGGCACTCGGCCCGGGCCCCATCGACACTCGGAGGGCGAAGGATCACACCGGGGCCGGCGTACCGATCGCGATGGTCGACAGCGACGCACGCACCGTGAAGCCGCGCAGACGTGCGCCGGCGCACTGGTTGGTGATCGCAGCGATGGACTGCGAGACCGACAGCGTCGATGCGATCGACTGACCCGAGAACGAACCGGCCGAGGCGCTGCCGGTGCCTGCGTACAGCGGCTTGAGCAGCGAGGCCGGGTCCGCGGTGAATCCGCCGAGGGACACCGTGGTGTCGGCGATCGGCGCGGCGGCCGCAACGGTCTTCCAGCGCACCGAGCCGGCGAGGGTGATCGCACCCGGCGTCACGAGCGCCGCACAGTCGTTGGCCGCCAGATCGACCGAGGCGGTGATGACGCCGCGCTTGACGACCGCACCGCCGTCGGTGCCGGTGCACCCCACCGCGAGACCCTTGAAGTTGGCGGTGGTGGCCGCCGTGCCGCCGGCCGCCAGCGGCGTCGTGAAGGTCATGCGCCCGACCAGGCGGCACGACACCGTGCCCGTGGCCGCGGCCGGCGGGTCCTCGGCGCCGGCGACTCCGCCGAACATCGAGGCGGCGAGCAGACCCGCCGAGATGATGGAGACGGTACGCACACGGCGTCGGTTCATGGTTCCCCCCGGAGTCGACCGCCACGCATCGTGGTCGGTGGCCTCACCTTACGCGACCGGCGTCCGATCCTCAACGACGGATCGCGACCGCCGGCGACGGCGCGGACGCTTTCAGCGTTCCAGCCACGGACAGTGACGACATCCGGACTCACAGCAGTCGCCACGGGCCCAGAGGTAGGACGCGGTCATGACGAACAACCCGGTGAACGGATCGCGGTACCCGGCGTCGCCCCGGGCCATGGCGGCCTCGTGCGCCGCGCAGATGGCCCGGTACCCCGGTGCGGCCTCGGGCAGTCGGGCCGGCGCCGGGACCCGGAGGTGATCGGGCAGTGGTCCGGGTGCGGCGGGCACGACGACGCTCGGCCGACCGGCGGATCAGGCCGCATCCGGCCGGAGCCGGGGCAGCACCTCGGCGGCGAAGAGCTCGAGGCTCTCCCACGCGAGGCGGGGCGGGAGGCCGCCCGCCATCGGGTTGAACGTCATCGCGCCGAACGGCGGGATGGCGCGCGCCGCCTCGAGCACATCGTCGGGCGTACCGACGACGATCTGCGGACTGGCCCGCAGGTCGTCGACCGTCTCGGCATCGACCTTGGGCGTGGACCACTGCCCCGGGGTCTGGAATGACGCGTAGGTCTGCGCCTCGTAGAGGAGGTACTCGCCGATCTCGTCCCAGGTGCGTTCGGGGTCGTGCGTCACGTGCACGATCGTCGGCCCGACCGGGGCCATGACGAACCCGCCGGTGTACCCGACCCGCGCCGCCTCATCCTCGTACCACTCCCGCAGACGCGGATCGGTGTTCATCGGCATCATCGGGAGGTGGAGTCGTGCGGCGCGCCGGGCCGCCACCTCCACCCCGCCTCCGACGAGCACCATCGGGTGCGGATCGCGGTACGGGCGCGGCGTCACGCGCACGGTGCGACCCTGGTACTCGAACGGTTCGCCGGTCCAGGCCCGCAGCATCACCTGCAGGTGCTCCTCGAGCAGCGCGCCGCGTCGCTTCATCGGGACGCCCGCCATCTCGAACTCGATGGACCGGTACCCGGCACCGGCCACCGTCCAGACCCGACCCTCACTGAGATGGTCGAGCACCGCGAGCTGTTCGGCCAGTCGGATCGGGTCGTGCAGTGGGACGATGACCGCGCTCAGCATGATCGGGATGCGCGAGGTGGCGCCGGCGACCGCACCGGCCGCCACGAGCGGCGCCGGGATCCAACCGTCGTCGAGCCCGTGGTGCTCCGAGATCACGGCGAAGTCGAAGCCGACCTCGTCGGCCCAGCGGTACATCGCCATCGCCTCCGCGTAGACCTCGGACTGGGAGGCCGGTCCGAACGCGGGGGCGCGGAAGTCGTGACGCATGGTGAGGTACGTCATCGGGCCACCGGCCGGCGCAGGAGCGGACCCACTTCGGCACCGAAGCGTTCCATCTGGTCGACGAGCTCGGCGCAGTCCTCGGCCACGAACCGGATCTGCAGGTGCGACACACCCATGTCGCCGTACTCGTTGAGCGACTCGGCGATCCGCTCGGGTTCCCCGTGGAGGACCCAGCGCGGCTGCTCCTCCCGGGGCGCCCCCACGTGGATCGCCTCGGTGATCACCCCGAGTTCGAGGGACGCACCGGGTCGGACGCGATCGCGGTGCTCGAGGATGTAGGCGATGGACTCGGGCATCTTCCGGCGCGGGGTCCCCTGCGGGATCCAACCGTCGCCGCGCTCCGCGACCCGTCGCATGGCCGGCGCGCTCGAACCGCCGACCCACACCGGCGGCCGGGGCTGGCGCACCGGACGCGGACGCGCGCCGACCTCACCGACGAACTCCTGCGACCAGGCCTCGACGATCGCGTCGATGGCGGCGTTCGTCTCCTCGCCCCGGCGGGCGAAGTCGAGACCGAGTGCGTCGAACTCGCCCTCCACGTGCCCGGCGCCGACGCCGAGGATCACCCGCCCACCGGAGAGCGCGTCGAGCGTGGAGAACATCTTCGCCGACTCGAGCGGGTGCCGGTACGCCGGCACGTAGACGTTCGTGAGCAGGTTCACCCGCTCGGTCTGACCGGCCACCCACGCCAGCGTCGCCACCGGGTGGAACCAGGTCGTCGACATGGTCTCGGCCTTGTCGCGCGGGATGACGATGTGATCGCAGACCGCGACGTAGAAGAACCCGGCCCGGTCCGCGGCCTGCGCGGCGGCGAGCAGTTCGGCGGTTCCCGCCTCGTGCTCCCACGGCGCGGCGACCATGGTGCTGAGCGCAACGGTCGGCAGTTGCATGCCGTAGGCGAGCCGGCCCTCCGGGATGACCGAGACGGTGTCGTGAGCCACCGACGTCACCCCGGCCAGACGACGGACTGGAGCTCGGTGTACGCGTGGAGCCCGAAGGAGCCACCGTCACGACCGACACCGGAGTACTTCGTGCCACCGAAGGGCGTCTCGTGGTTCCGCTGCACCGTGTTGAGCCCGACGTTGCCGGCCCGCATGCGCCGGCTCACCCGCATGGCCCGACCGGAGTCCTTGGAGAACACGTAGTCGTAGAGCCCGAACTCGGTGCCGTTGGCGATCGCGATCCCCTCGTCCTCGTCGTCGAACGGGACGACCACGATGACCGGACCGAAGATCTCCTCCTGCAC
>JBEAXD010000266.1:0-6549 GCA_041159995.1 Actinomycetota bacterium
GACGGGCGCGTCCGAGGTGATCGAGGATGCCGGCGAGGACTGCCGGGAGGATCACGACGGCGGCGACCACGACGGCCGCGAGCGCTGCTCTGGTCGCGATGGCGGTCACCGTCGCGTCGAGTGCCTCCCGGCCCATCCCCGCTCCCTTCCTTGGGTGCCTTCGACCGGTGCGACGGTCCACCGTGGATTCACGATGCACCACACCAGTCACGCAACGTCCTGTTGCGTGCGACAACATCGCGTTGCGACCGTCGACGTGTCAAGGGTGAAGTTCGCGCCGGATCATCGAAGTTGGGCATTGCATCCTCGTGGTGCGTTCGCGTACGGTGCCCATCACCTTCGAGCGAGGAGTCCACGGATGGACGAAGCGTTCTGGGAGATCACGGAGGATCTCCGCCGAAGCGAGACCGACGAGCGATACGCCGAGGCTCTCGCCATCTATGCCGCAGGGGTCGGTGCACGACCGTTCCGCGAGCAGTTGCGCCGCGTGCCGGTCGGTGAATCGGTCTCCATCGTCACGCGTGACGGTGCATGGATCACCGGCCGTGTCATCGCGGTCGGCCTCGACTGGCTGCGGATCGCCGAGTCCTACGACGACGAGGGCGCGGCACGAGCCCGGGTGCGTCGCCACCACGACGTACGGGTCGATGCCGTTGTCCGTCTCGTACGCGAGGTCCGGTGATGGTGTGGGCTCAGCGGTGCGCGCGCTCCGTCGCGGCGCGCTCGAGTCGAGCGATGTACCCGGCGAGTGCATCGGGTGAGACCCGCCACACGCCGCGCCGGCCGATCTTGACCGCGGTGAGCTCGCCGGAGCGCATGAGTGTGTACACCTGCGAGACCGTGACGCGCAGCACGTCGGCCACCTCGTCCGGGGTCATGAACCGTGTGGTCTCCGCCATCCCTGAGCCTCGTTCCACGCGCCATCCGTTGCGCCGACCGGCGGGGATCGTACCGGCATCGCGCGCGGTTTGTGAAGGGGCAACGACGTGATGGGCCTACGTGGGCGTGACGGTCGGCTGCGCGTCCCCGACGCGCGTGTCGGGATCGGCCTCGGCCTCGTTGCGCTCTCGGTGCTCGGTGGTCTGCGCATCTCGGGCGCGAGTGCGCCGAGCCGCAAGGTCCTCGTGTTCGGTGCGCCGTTCGCGACCGGTCACATCGTCGCACGCGAAGACCTCGAGGTCTCCGAGGTCCGTGCGGAGGGCCCGAGCTCACGGACGTTCGTGAGCGCTGGCGAACTCACGCGGATCATCGGTCGATCGTTGGTGCGACCGGTCCAGGCGAATGCACCCGTCCTGACGCAGGACGTCGGCGCGAGGAGGCGGGATGTCCGTGAGATCACCGTCCCGGTGACAGCGGCGCATGCGCTCGGCGGCGATCTCGCCCCCGGGGATCGGGTGGACGTCCTCGCCACCTTCGATCGAGAGAGCGATGCGGCCCGCACCCTGGTCGTGACCAGTGGCGCCGAGGTCGTTGCCGCGGTCCGCGACGACGCCGTCTTCGGCGGTGCGGGCGCGGTCTCAGCCCTCACGCTGTCCGTTCGCAACGAGGACGCGATGTACGTGGTGTTCGCGGCTCGGACCGCCGACATCGACGTCGTCCGGAGCGCCGGGGTTCCCGATGGTCGTACCCGGGTCGACATCACGGAGGTGCCGTGATGGCCGGACCGCTCGTCGTCCTCACGTGCAGCCTCGGTGCTGCGTGGGAGACCGAGTTCGTGCGCGCTGCTACTCACCCGGCGCTCGGGGTGCACGTCGGCGCTCGGTGCGCCGACCCCGGTCAGGCCCTCGGCGTCGCCATGCGGGACGAACCGTTCGCGGTCGTCGCGGATGCCGTGCCCGGGTGGTGGGATGTCGAGACCGTGCACCGACTGGCTGCGTGCGGCACTGCGCTCGTCGTGGTCGGTGGCCCCGCTCCTCCCGGTGCGGTCTCGGCGCCAGCCGACGGGCCGGAGGCGATCGCCGCGGCCCTGTTTCGCCTGGAGCCCGGTGCGGCGGTCGCGGCATCGGAGGGACCGCAGCTGGAGGCGAACCCCGGCGAACTCGTGGCGGTCTGGGGTGGGCCCGGTGCACCGGGGCGTACCACGGTGGCGGTCCACCTCGCTGCGGCGGCCGCAAGGCTCCGACCCGATGTGTTGCTCGTGGACGCGGATGTGTGGGCGCCGTCGGTGGCCCAGCGCCTCGGACTCGAGGATGGTCGCGGGCTGATCCACGCGGCGCGGGCGACCGACGACGCAGCACTCGAGGAGACGATGGCGCACGTCGGTCCGCTTTCGGTCATGCCCGGTCTGGCCCGATCGGAGTTGTGGCCGGAGGTCGGCGAAGCCGCCATCGGCGCGCTGCTCGATCGGTTGCGCCGCCGCTTCGGCCTCGTCGTCGTGGATCTCGCCCACCCGATCGAGGAGGACGAGGCGTTGTCCTTCGACCAGGTGCCGTTCCGCCGGAACCTCGTGACGCGCGCGGTGCTCGCGCGAGCCGATCGCATCGTCCTCGTCGTCGCCGGCGATCCCATCGGGATCCGGCGGGGGCTCGGCACGCATGACTCGCTCGGCCGCGAGCTCGCGGGGGTCTCGGCTCCGATTGAGGTCGTCGTGAACCGAGTGCCGGCGACGCGCGGCCGTGAGGTCGAGGCCGCGATCGCGAGCCGTACGGGCCTGCCCGTCGTGGCCACCATCGGCGTCGATCGGCACGCCGACACCGCGCTGTGGCGGGGCTGCCTGACCAACGACGTGGGGAGGCGTTCGCCGGTGTGGTCGGCGACGAGCGACATGGCGAGCCGGTGGGTCGCATGAGCGGGGCGAACCCCGTCGCAGCGGCGGAGGCGGATGTGCGTGCGCTCGTGCACGAACGCCGCATCGCGCTCGACGACGATGCGGCGCTGCAGGACGCGGTCGAGGAGGTCCTCGTCGAGCACGAGCAACGATTCCTGGCCGGTCGGGGTGCCGCACTGTCGGAGGAGGACGTGCGCACGCTGCGTCACCGGGTCACCGGGTACGGCCGTCTCACGCCGCTGCTCGAGGACGACGGCGTCGAGGAGATCTGGATCAACCGGCCGGACCGTGTGTTCGTCGCGCGCGGGGGCACGCCCGAACTCACGACGATCGTGATGACGGCGGAGGAGGTCGCGCACGTCGTCGAGCGCATGTTGGCCCGAGCGGGCCGTCGTTTGGACCGGGCCCAGCCGTTCGTGGACGCCCGTCTGCCGGACGGCAGTCGCCTGCACGTCGCCGCGCCCCCGATCACCGACCACTGGTCGGTGAACATCCGGAAGTTCACCGGCCTGCGCGCCCACACCCTCGACGAGCTCGTGTCCCTCGGCTCGTTGCCGCGAGCGGCGGCTCGGTTCCTCGCCGCCGCCGTCGTCTCGGGTACCAACGTCGTGGTCGCCGGTGCCGTCGGTGCCGGGAAGACGACGCTGCTAAGCAGCCTTGCGGCATGCATCCCGGCTGATGCGCGGATCGTCACCTGCGAGGAGGTGTTCGAACTCCAGATCGCGCGCCCGGATGTGGTCGCCATGCAGTGCCGACAGGTCAACCTCGAGGGTGCCGGTGCGGTGACGCTGCGGGATCTGGTGCGGGAGAGCCTGCGGATGCGTCCCGACCGCATCATCGTTGGCGAGGTGCGTGGACCGGAGACCCTCGACATGCTCCTCGCGCTCAACAGCGGTGCGGTCGGGATGACCTCGGTGCACGCGAACAGCGCACGCGAGGCGATCCGCAAGCTCACCACGCTCCCGTTGCTCGCCGGCGAGAACCTCGACCGGCGGTTCGTGGCGTCGACGGTCGCGTCCTGCGTCGATCTCGTCGTGTTCTGTGAGCGGGGCGCCGACGGGCGGCGGATCACCGAGATCGTGTCGGTGGGTGAACCGATGGCGACGGACGCCCCGACCCTCGGTGCGATCTTCGAACGCCGGAGTGGAGACCTCGTGTGGACGGGTGAGCGACCTCCCACCGAGCGCTACGTGCGTGCCGGCATCGACCTCGGCGCGGTGCTCCGGTGACACTCGTACGGGCGCTGCTGCTCGCCGCCGGTGTGCTCTGCATTCTCGGCCCGCGGTCCCGGCGGACCCGCGCGCCACGTACCGCACGATGGGGGCGTCGTGAGATCGCAGTGAGTCTGACGGCCGGCGTCGTCGTCGCGGTGATCGTCCTCGTCGTCGTCGGGGTACCGACGATCGCCGCCATCGCAGGGTTGGCCGGCATGGCGACGCCGGGTGCAGTTCGACGTGCGGCGGCACGCCGACGCGTCGAGGAGCGGCGGACCGCCTGGCCGGAGGCGGTGGAGCTGCTCGCAGGGACCGTCCGTTCGGGAGAGACGCTCATCGGCGCGATCGCAGTGGCCGCCGATCGAGGACCGGGCGTCCTGCGGTCGGATCTCGCCGCCGTGGCCGCCGAGCAGCGGGTGACCGGCGACCTCGAGCGCGCGCTGACCCGGCTGCGGGAGGCGGCCGTCGATCCGATCGTGGATCGGGTGGCCGCGACGCTGTTGCTCATCCACCGAGTCGGCGGCAGTGCGTCGGCCGAGGTGCTCCACACGTTGGCGGCGTTCCTGCGTGATGATCTGGCGTTGCGCCGCGAGGTGGCGGCCCGGCAATCGTGGACGACCGTGGCCGCTCGAGTCGCCGTCGCCGCACCCTGGCTGGTGGTCCTGCTCGTGAGCGCCCGGGGCGAGGGTCGGAGCGCGTACGCGACCCCGGCCGGTGCGGTCGTGCTCCTGGTCGGTGCAGCCGTGACGGTGCTCGGGTACCGAGCCATGGTGGTGGTGGGTCGGATCGACGACAGCCCTCGTGGGGTGGAGCCATGAGCATCCTGCGTGCCTCGGGCGTCGTCGCGCTCGCGCTCGGTGGTCTGTGGTGCATCGCCGCGTCGCTGCCGTGGTCCGGCCGCGTGCGACTCGTCGAGCGTCTCGATCCGTACGTGGCGGGTGTGCCCGCCCCGCCGTCACCGTGGGCGTGGGGTGCGGTGCGCCGGGTGGTCGGTGCTCGCCTCGCCCAGCACCTGCGATCCGAGGACCTCGCGGCCCGGTTGGCCGCGCTCGGGACCGACGACGTCATCGCCGCACGGATGGAGCAGGCGGTCTGGGTGCTCATCGGCGCGGCCTTCGGCCTCCTGGTCGCCGTGGCGGCCGCGGCGAGAGGAGGTGTTGCTCCGCTCCTCATCCTCGCGCTCGTCGCCGTCGGCGCGTGCGGCGGCGGGATGCTGTGGGACCGACGCATCACCAGAACGGTCGCCGCCCGCCGTTCGGCCGCGGCATCCACGTTCCCGACCGTCGCGGATCTCCTGTGTCTCGCGGTGACGGCGGGGGAGAGTTTGCGCGCCGCGCTCGAGGTCGTTGCGACGACGGCACCCGGGCCTCTCGCCGACGAGATCGCCGCGAGCGTGCGCGACGCGCGTGCCGGCCGGCCCCTCGCCGAATGCCTGGTCGAGCGCGCCGCCGCGCTCGGCGAGCCCGGGTTCGAACGATTCGTGCGCGCCGTGGTCGCGGCGTCGGAGCGAGGGGTCGCCGTCGGGGACGCGTTGCGGGCGATGGCCGGCGATGCGCGCGACGCGCAACGGGTCACCCTGCTGGAAGCAGCGGGGCGCAAGCAGGTGACGATGCTCATACCGGTCGTCACCCTCATCCTCCCGGTGGCGTTGGTCTTCGCCTTCTTCCCGGGAGCCATCGCCATCAGGAACCTGACGTGAGGAGCGCACGGATGCGGAACGAGAACGGGAACGGGCCCGACATGGAGGTCGCGGTCGGATGCGAGCGGGAGCGGGGGTCGATCCCCGAGTGGGTCATGCTGCTCGTGATGGGGATCGGTGTGGTGCTCGCGCTGTGGGCGATCGTCCAGCCGAGTCTCGGCCAGATCGTCACTGACGCGCTCTCCCGACTTCGGTGAGCACCGGCGAGCGCGGCAGCTCGCTCGTCGAATTCCTCGGGTCCGCGCTCATCATCGTGCTGGGGCTGCTCACTTCGGCCCAGATGGCGGTGTGGATCTGGGCCCGCGGAGTGACGGTGAACGCCGCTCACGAGGGGGCGCGCGCCGCTGCGAGTCTGGGCGCCTCGACGGAGGCTGCGGAGTGGCAGGCGCGTGGGGTGCTGCAGGACGGACTCGGCTCGTCCGGCCGACGGTTCGCCGTGGAGGCGCGGCGCGGGAACGGCGCGGTCCGGGTCGTGGTCCGGGGCGAGGCACCGCGCATGTTGGCGATCCTGCCGGCGTTTCCGGTCGAAGGAGTGGCGACCGTCATCGATGAATCGGTGGTCCTGCCGTGACCCGAGCCGAGCAGGGGAGTGCGATCGTCGAGACGGCGTTCCTCGGCGCGCTGCTCTTCGGAATCGTGGCGCAGGTGCTCGTGGTCGTGGGGCAGGTCCAACGTTCGGCACTCGCGACCGCATCGGCTGCGCGCGACGTCGGCCGGGCTGTGACGGTGTCGTCGACGGATCCCGAGGCGGCGTGGCGAGTACGTGCGGCCGTCGTCACCGCGGCCCGGGACCACGGGCTCGCCGAGGATGCGCTCGTGGCGCGGGTCACGGGGATGAGGGGGCGGGGTGCGCTCATGCGGGTCGAGGT
>JBEAXD010000296.1:0-3789 GCA_041159995.1 Actinomycetota bacterium
GCGCCGCGAGGTCGTCCTCGGCCGGGGCCGGGGAGTCGACCCGCGGCGCGTCCGGAGCGGCGAAGATCGGTGCCGCCGGAACGGCGCGGCCGTCCGGTGCGTCGAGGCCGACGACCGCGACGGTGGTCAGGTCGGCGAGGCCATCGACGACCTCGCGCACGAGTTCCCAGCGACGGGCGTCGCACACGAGCACCTTCGTGCCGGAGTCGGCCAGCGCGAACTCGAGCTCCTCGGTCTTCCACCAGGCGTTGAGGGGCACGGCCACGAACCCCGCCGTCGCACAGGCCCAGAACAGCGCGACCCACTCGAGCGAGTTCGCCGACACGATCGCGACCCGGTCACCCGGCTCGAGGCCCTGGTCCCGCAGCCAGACGACGGCGGACCGGACCCACGCGTCGTGCCCGGCGTACGAGAGCCGACGGTCACCCTGCACGAGGAGGTCGGTCTCACCACGCAGCGCGGCGGCCTCGACCACCTCCCGCAGCGACCGCATGCGCTGCTTGTAGACCTGCAGGTCCACCCCGAGGACCGGCTCGATGCCGATCTCGAAGGGGCCGCCGGGCGAGAACAGTTGGATGATCGGATCGGTCTCGGTCACGGCGTCGGAGGCTAGCGGCTGCGAAACCTGGGCACTCGGTCCCAGAGACGACCCGCGACGGCCCCGATCGATCCCCACGTTCACCAATCGTGATGACGAAGTCCGGCGTCCGACACCGCAGGATCGGGGTATGTCCCGAACCGAGCACCGCTCCCGCCGCCACCGGATCCTGCGGCTCGCCCTCACGCTCCTGCCCGCCGCTGCCCTCGCCGTCCCCGTGCCGGCCGGCGCCGCCGCCCCCGCGGTCGCATCGACCTGGCGCGGCGTCGACCCGGGCGTGTACGACCACGCCACCGGAGGCGGGCACTGGTCGGCGGGCCGGCCCTCGCTCATGCCGTTCTCGACCGCGTGGAGTTGTGGTGACGTCATCTCGTACCTGCTGCGACTCGATGGCCGACCCGGCGCGCCGACGACCGCGGCGCGGGTCGCCATCTCGATGACCTCCGACTCGACGGGTCGGTCCGGCATCGCACTCGTGCCGATCCCGGGGGGCGCATCCATCGACCCCTCCGATCCGGCGCAGTCCGGCGACCGCGACTCGTCCGTCACTGCGTTCACCGCGACGACATCGGGCACCCCGTTGTCCCCCGGCGCAACCTCGGCCGTGGCCTTCACCGTCACCGAGCTCGGCGCGTCGGAGACCGTCATCGTCCGGGTCGATCTGCGCATGATCTGCAGCGACCCGACCGCCGCGACCGGCAACGTGCACGCGCGGCTCGCCGCCGTGACGGACCTCGCCGGGACCGAGTCGTACCTCCACGGCGCGCAGACCGTGCCGGCGCGGGGAGCACGTACACGGTCGGCGACCACCTCGCCGGTGGCGCCCGGCGTCACCACGACGACGACGACACCGCCTCGTCCCGCCCCGGGCCCGCCGGTGACGACGACCACGGCTCCGGCGGGGATCCCCGGCGGACCGACCGCGACGACCTCGACCACCACGCCCGACACCACGGCCTCGACCCTGCCGGCCGAAGTGCTCGGCGAGCAGGCCGAGCGGACGACCGGCCTCGGCGCGGGGCTGGCCGTGACCGGCGGTTCCCTGCTGCTCGCACTGCTCGGACTCGCGGTGGTGGCGATCGGCACCTGGTTCGTCACCGGATCCCGCCGACGGGGGCCGGCGGCGAACTGATCGGATCCGTGCCCCCGAGCTCGGGCCGGACTCAGGCCGGACGCGGGCCCTCCTGCTGCGCGACGTCGAACGACCAGAGTTCGGAGTGCGCCGACACCGGACCCGAGTCGGACCCGTGCGGCCGGTGGCCGTGGGCGAACGCGGGGCTCGCCAACCAGGCCTGGAAGTCCTCCTCGGTGGCCCAGCGCGTGTACACCAGGTAGACGTCGCGGTCGTCGTTCGGCCGCAGCAGTTCGAACGCCTCGAAGCCGGGCATCGTGGCGACGGAGCCGGCCCGGGCGGCGAACCGGGCGAGGAACTCCTCGGCCCGCTCGGCCGGCACGGTGATGGCGTTGATCTTGGCGACGCTCACGGGCGCGCTCCTTCCGTCGGTGGACTCATGGGTGCGATGTCGACGCTAATGGTCGGAGTCGTCGCCCTCGGGTTCACTGCGCAGGAAGCGTTCGATCTCGCTCGCGAGCGCATCGCCCGAGATCTCCTCCTCCTCCTCGTCGATCGCCGCGACCATCTCGGCGACGTCGGGGCGCTCGGCCAGACCGGCTTCGACCTGCACGAGGTACCGCTCGACCCGCCGGTCGAGATCACGCAGGTCCACCGCGACCGACGCCAGATCGCGCAGGCGCTCGAGCAGCGCACGGGCTGCGGGCGGTGACGGCGTGCCGGAGACGTAGTGCGGCACCTGGGCCCACAGGCCGACCCCATCGATGCCCGCCTCGCCGAGCGCCACCTGGAGGACGCTCTGCAGGCCGGTCGGCCCGTGGTAGTCGCCCCGCAACGCGCCCACCTCCTGGGCGAGGGACCGTGAGGTTGCGGTCGCGAGCACGGGGACCGGGCGTCGGTGACTCACCGCCGCTGGCATCGCACCGAGGGTGAATGCGGTGCGCACCTCGAGCCGCTCGGCCACACCCACGATGTCCTCGGTGACGCGCTGCCACTGCACGCACGGTTCGGGCCCGGTGAGCACCACGACGTCACGGGACGCGCGCCCGGCGACGAAGGAGAGCGTGGGCCACTCGATGCGCCGCGTCATGCCATCGTCGAGGCGCGCGATCGGACGCGTCGTGCGCAGGTCCGCAGTGTCACCGAGGTCATAGGTGGCGAACCGACGCGGTGCACTCATGCCGTCGATGATGTCCTGGGCCGCGCTCGATCCGGCGAGTCCCGCGTCGACCCAACCCGTCATCGCGACGACGAGCACGGGGTCCCGCAGATCCGGCCACGCCTCCACCGAGAGCATCGCCGCACCCTAGGCGGCCCGCCTCGTCGGCGACCCCTTCCGTTAGGGTGCGCGCATGCTGCTGCGCATCTTCACCGAGCCCCAGCAGGGGGCCACCCACGATCAGCTGCTCGCCGTGGCCCGACGGACCGAGGACCTCGGGTTCGACGCGTTCTTCCGCAGCGACCACTACCTCGTCATGGGCGACGGCGACCCCGGCCCCGGCGGCTCGGACGCCTGGATCACGCTCGCCGCACTGGCCCGTGAGACCTCGCGCATCCGCCTCGGCACCCTCGTCACCCCCGTCACCTTCCGCCGCCCGGGTGTGCTCGCCATCACCGTCGCCCAGGTCGACGCCATGAGCGGCGGACGGGTCGAACTCGGGCTCGGCACGGGGTGGTACGACGCGGAGCACGCGGCGTACGGCATCCCGTTCCCGCCGATGGGGGCGCGCTTCGACGATCTCGAGGAGCAGCTCGCGATCGTGACGGGCCTCTGGTCGACTCCGGTGGGCGAGCGCTTCTCGTACGCCGGTTCGCACCACACCGTCGCCGACACCCCCGCCCTCCCGAAGCCGGTGCAGCGTCCGCACCCGCCGATCATCATCGGCGGCTTCGGGGCGCGCCGCACCCCGATGCTCGCGGCCCGACACGCCGCCGAGTTCAACCTCCCGTTCGCGGATCTCGAGACGTTCGGCACCGCGCGGGCTCGGGTCGACGCCGCCTGCCAAGCGATCGATGGGGACCCGGTCCCCATGCTGCGGTCCGTCGCCCTGTGCGTGGCCTGGGGCGTGGACGCGGCCGTGGGCGACCGGCGCGCCACCGCGGCCGGACACGACCCCAC
>JBEAXD010000007.1:0-7735 GCA_041159995.1 Actinomycetota bacterium
ATGCCGTCGGCCCCGGCGATCTCGACGAGTTCGCGCACGCCGTACGCGGGGTCGATGACCGCGGCCTCGCCGGTCTCCCGGTCGCCGATCAAGTACACGAAGTTCACCATCTGGCGCGCGACGGGATCGTCGGTGGCGAAGTCCCGCCCGGCGAGGAGTTGGCGGAAGTACAGACGGTCGTCGGTCATGGGCCCGAGCGTACCGGCGCACCCGCGCCGCGGGCCGGGCGTGGCCCGGGGGTCCGCGCGTGGGGACGCGGCGTGCCTAACCTCTGCGCCACGGCGATCCGCCGTCGTCGTCCCCGGAGGACCCATGCGCACGATCGAGTACCGGACCTGCCCGCTGTGTGAGGCCACCTGCGGTCTCGAGCTGCACATGGAGGGTGAGGAGGTCGTACTCGTCCGCGGGGACAAGGACGACGTGTTCTCGAAGGGGTACCTGTGCCCGAAGGGCGCCGCGCTCAAGGACCTCGTGGCCGACCCCGATCGCCTGCGTGCCCCACTCGTGCGGCGCGGCGACGAGTACGTGGAGGTCACGTGGGAGGAGGCGTTCGCCGTCGTGCGCGAGGGGCTCACGGGGGTGATCGAACGCCACGGGCGCGACGCGATCGGTGCGTACCTCGGGAACCCGTGTGCCCACAACCTCGCGCCGATCATCTACAACCGGGCGCTGCTCCAGGGACTCGGCACCACCAACGTGTTCTCCGCGAGCACCGTCGACCAGATGCCCAAGCACGTGTCCGCGGGTCTCATGTTCGGGACGCCGATCACCGTGCCGATCCCGGACCTCGACCACACCGACCACCTCCTCATGCTCGGTGCGAACCCGTTCGCGTCGAACGGCAGCCTCATGACCGCCCCGGACCTCCCGGGCCGGCTGCGGGCGATCCGGGCCCGGGGCGGTCGCATCGTGGTGGTGGACCCGCGTCGGTCCAAGACGGCCGAGGAGGCCGACGAGTGGGTGGCGATCCGTCCCGGGACCGACGCCCACCTGCTCTTCGGGATCGTCAACGTGATCATGGCCAGCGGGCGGGTCGACCTGGGCCGGGCGTCGGGCATCACCGACGGGCTCGAGCAGATCGAGCGCCTCGCCCCCGCCTTCACCCCGGAGGCGGTCGCTCCGGTGTGCGGCATCCCGGCGGAGGACATCCGCCGTCTGGCCACCGAGCTCCTCGATGCACCGACCGCAGCGGTCTACGGCCGGATCGGGACCTGCACCCAGGAGTACGGCACGCTCGCCTCCTGGCTCGTGGACGTGGTCAACATCCTCACCGGGAACCTCGACCGCCCGGGTGGCGCGCTGTTCCCGAAGAACGCGGCGGGGAGCGCGAACACCGGCGGCACCCCGGGGCGCGGGCGCGGGTTCCGCACCGGCCGTCGACACAGTCGTGTGGAGGGCAAGCCCGAGGTGCTGGGGGAGTTCCCGGTGGCGACCCTCGCGACGGAGATCCTCACGCCGGGCGAGGGGCAGATCCGCGCGCTCGTCACGGTTGCGGGCAACCCGGTCGTGTCGACGCCCGACGCCGGCCGTCTCGACGCGGCGCTCGCCGACCTCGAGTTCATGGTGAGCGTCGACATCTACCGGAACGAGACGACCCGTCACGCCGACGTGATCCTGCCGCCGGGCGGCATCCTCACGAAGGAGCACTTCGACCTCGCCTTCTACTCGCTCTCGATCCGCAACGTCGCGAACTACTCGCCGCCCATCAACGAGTTGCCGGCCGGTGAGCTGCACGAGTGGGAGATCCTGCTCCGGCTCGCGGCCATCGCCGGCGGGGCGCAGGGGAGTGCGGAGGAGTGCGTCGGACTCGACGATCTCATCATCGGCGGCCTGGTGGGCAAGGCGGCGCAGCGGGAGGACCTGCCGACGGCCGATGCGATGCTCGAGGCACTCTCGCACCGGCGGGGCCCGGCGCGCATCGTCGACTTCATGCTCCGGACGGGTCCCTACGGCGACCGGTTCGGAGCCGATCCGGATGGGCTCAGCCTCGCGGTGCTCGAGGCGCACCCGCACGGGATCGACCTGGGACCGCTGCAGCCCAGACTCCCGGAGGTGCTCCGGACCCCGACCGGCCGGATCGACCTCGCGCCGGACCTCATGGTCGCCGACGTCGAGGCCCGACTCATCCCGTCGCTCGACGCGCCGGCCCCGGGGCTCGTGCTCGTCGGTCGACGCGACCTGCGTTCGAACAACTCCTGGATGCACAACATCAAGGTGCTGGTGAAGGGCAGGCCGCGCTGCACACTCCAGATCCACCCCGAGGACGCAGCCGGGCTCGGCCTCGCCGATGGTGCGCCGGCCCGGGTCCGGTCGCGGGTCGGCGAGGTGGTGCTCCCGGTCGAGGTGACCGACGGGATCCGCCCGGGTGTCGTCAGCATCCCGCACGGCTGGGGTCACGGGGTGCCCGGCACGGACCTGCGGGTGGCGGCGGAGTACGCCGGGGTGAACTCCAACCTCCTCACCGACGCCGGTGTGATCGACCCCCTGTCGGGGAACGCCGTGCTCAACGGCATCCCGGTCGAGGTGCATGCCGCCTGATCGGTGACCCGGCGGTCCGGCCTCAAGGTCGGAACCCCGGGGGCCGATGACCTCCGCGGCCGCCGACGTGGGTCGGCCGGCGCAGGAGGATCGTCCGATGACCGATGTCGTGGGGGTGGGTGTCGCGCCGCAGCGCGCCGGTGCACCTGCGAGCCCGCAGTCCCCGCGCCCCGCCGAACGGACGGTCGATCTCCTCCCGGTGCTCGGTGCCGTGCCCGCGGGACTCGAGGGCCGCTTCCTCCTCATCGGGCCGGAGCCGCGACTCGGAGGCGATCGGGCTGAGGTCCCGGTTCGCCACGGCGCGGCCATGGTGCACGAGGTCCGGATCGCCGGCGGGCGAGCGGACTACCGGAGCCGGTGGATCTCCGACGACGGTCCCGACGCGCCGAACGCCGGACTCATCACCCACGTCGGCCGACTCCTCGCGTTGGGCGCGCACGCGCCGCCCGTGCGGCTCGACGATTCGCTCGTCCCGATGGGCGACGACGCGGTGGGCGCCACTGGGGGGAGTGGCGCCCACGCGCACGTCGATCCGGTGTGGGACGAACTCGTCCTCGTCGACGCGGTGCCCGGCGAGCGCCGGCTCGTCGTCACGACGGTCGACGTCCGTGGTCGAGTGCGCCGGGTCGCCGAGGTGCCGACGGACGCGCCGCTCCTGGTGCACGACTTCGCGATCACCGATCAGTACGTCGTCATCGCGGCGGGGCACGTCGAGGGCGATGCTCGGACCCCGGCCCGCATCGGTCTCATCGCCCGGTCCGGTGAGGGTGGGACCGCGACCTGGCTGGACATCTCTCCACGCGTGGTTCCGCACCTCGTCAACGCGTACGAGCGCGACGGGGCGGTCGTGATCGACCACATCGCAATGCGGCCGACGATCGCAGCCACCGCCGGCGCAGGGCCGCTCCAGGGTGCGCCTGTGCTCGCGCGTGCGGTCGTGGACCCGGCCTCCGGGGTGATCCGGGACGAGGTGCTCGACGACCGGGCGGTCGCGTGCCCTGCGATCGATCCGGCCCGGACCGGACGTCGCCACCGCATCGTGTACGCAGCGCTCGTCGACCCACGCGCAGTGGTTCCGACCGGTGGGTACGTCGGCCTCGTGCGCCACGACCGGCGGGACGGCTCGTCGGTCGAGTTCCTCCCCGCCGATGCTGCGAGCATCGGGCCGCCGGTCTTCGCGCGCCGGGTCGATGGTACGGGCGAGGACGACGGGTGGGTGCTCGCCGTGGCCGCCGACCGGTCGACCGGCGTCGGTCGACTCCTCGTCCTCGGTCCCCGGAACTTCTCCGCTGCGCCGGTCGCCGAGATCGTGCTCCCGACGCCGGTGCCCGTCGATGCCCCCGCACACTGGACGCCGCTCGCGCCCTGAGTGGGATCGCAGGCGCCTCAGTGCGGCGGCTCGATGCGCCCCCGGCGCACGAGGTGCGGGTGGTCGGCGGCGGCCAGGAGGTCGGCGTCGCCCGCGGAGTCCCCGTAGGCCCACACCTCGGCGTCCGCGCCCCGCAGCCAGGACGTGAGGCGGGCGACCTTGTTGGCGGCGCGCACGTTGCCGTCGACGAGACGACCGGTGAGAGCGCCGTCGACGACCTCGACCTCGGTGGCGAACGTCGCGTGGGCGCCCAGCGCAGCTGCGACGGGACGCACGTAGACCGCGAGCGATGCGCTGATGACGACGATCTCGTGTCCGACCTCGGCGTGCCACGCCATGCGCTGCACGACCTCGGCGTTGAACGGGGCCCGGTCGAGCACGCGGGCCCCGTACTCGGCGCCGGCCGCTTCGAGGTGGGCGGCGGGGCGTCCGGCCAGGAGTGACACGAAGTACCGCTCCTTGGCGGTGTCCCGATCCGCCCGGCCGATCGCTGCGCCTCCGAGGCGGTGGGCGTGGGGCACGGCGGCCCGGAGCATGGCCCGGCGGCCGACGAAGTGCGCGAGGAAGGGGCCGAGGGTGTCCCGGCGGGTGATCGTCCCGTCGAAGTCGAACGCAGCGACGCCGCGCCGCTCGTCGCCCATCGTCCTCAGACCGGGAGGCGGCGGAACACCGGTCGCGGCACGTGGCGGAGCCCGGACATCACGCCGCGCAGGGCGGCGGGCACCCACACGATCTCCCGACCCTTGGCCAGGCCCTCGACGATCGCGTCGGCGACCGCTTCGGGCGTGGTCGCCAGCGGAGCCGGATCGAGGCCCTCGGTCATCTTCGAGTGCACGAAGCCGGGACGCACGATCATCATCCGCACGCCGGTACCGACGAGTGCGTCGCCCATGCCCTGGCAGAAGGCGTCGAGGCCCGCCTTGCTCGAGCCGTAGACGAAGTTCGATCGGCGTGCGCGCTCCCCGGCCACCGATGAGAGCACGACCACGGTGCCGTGGCCCTGGGACCGCATGCGGTCGATGAGCGGGATGAGCACCGACACCGCGCCGGTGAAGTTCGCGTCGATGATGGCGAGGGCCGCGTCGGCGTCGTGCTCCGCCACATCCTGATCGCCGAGCACTCCGAACGCCACGAGGACGAGGTCGATGTCGCCGTACTCGGCCCAGCACCGCTCGACGAACGCCGCGTGCGATCCGCGTTCGAGGGCGTCGAACGCTTCCACCTCGACCCGGCGGGCTCCGGCGCGGCGCAGTGAGTCCGCACCCTCGGCCATGGCCCCGGGGTCGCGCCCGGCCAGGATCACCGTGGTCGCCCGATCGTCGACGAAACGGCGGGCGGTCGCGAGGCCGAGATCGGAGCCGCCGCCGAGCACGAGCACGGTCTGGACCCCGCCGAGTGCGTCCTGCATCGCTGTCCTGCCTGCCTTCCCGGGCCGCACGCGGCTCGGCGTCGTGGGTGGATCAGAGTCCGAGTCGCCGGGCGAGGTCGGACCGCAGCACCCCGTCGGGATCGAGTCGGTGCCGCACCTCCCGCCACTCGTCGAGACGAGGGTACATAGCGGCGAGGTGTTCGGGGCGCACCCGTGCGTCCTTGGCGAGGTACACCCGCCCGCCCGCGTCGAGCACCAGGTCATCGAGGCCGTCGAGGAGGTTCGGGAGCGTCGGATCGCCCACCGGGATGTCGAGCGCGAGCGTCCAGCCCGGCTGCGGGAACGAGAGGGGTGCGGGATTCGCCGGCCCGAAACGCTTGAGCACGGCGAGCAGCGAGGGTGCGCCGGCGAGGCTGAGGCGCTCGACGGCGGTCTGCACGGCACGCTCCTGACCGAAGGGCACGACGAACTGGTACTGGACGAACCCGCGCGGGCCGTAGAGGCGGTTCCAGCCGGTGATGAGGTCGAGGGGATGGAAGAACCAGCCGATGTCGACGAGGTGGCCCTCGCTCCGTTTGGGGGACTTCCGGAACCACAGTTCGTTGAAGGCGCGGACGGTCCACCGGTTCACGAGCCCGGACGGGAAGATCGGCGGTGCGCTGATGACGGCGTGCGGATCGAAGGCGCGCGGGTTCGTGCGCCGCGCGGGCTTGAGGTCCTCGAGGCGGGCGTGATCGCCTCGGTCCAGGATGCCGCGGCCGGTGGAACGGCCGGTCGCGAGGCAGTCGATCCACGCGACCGAGTAGCGGTACTCGTCATCCCGGGCGTCCATGCGGGCCATGAGATCGTCGAGGTCCGAAGCCCGTTCGGTGTCGGCACGGATCACCGAGGTCTCGACCGGGATGAGGTCGATCTCGGCCTCGGTGATCACCCCGGTGAGGCCCATGCCACCGGTCGTCGCCCAGAACTCCTCGGGTGTGTCCTCGGGCGTGAGTCGGCGTTCGGTGCCGGTGCCGTCGACGAGCGTGAGGGCGCGCACGTTCGACCCGAAGGTCCCGTCGGCGTGATGCCCCTTCCCGTGGATGTCGGATGCGATCGCTCCGCCGACGGTCACGGACCGAGTGCCCGGGGTCACGAGGAAGAACCCCGCGGGCAGGAGCCAGCGCATGAGGTCGTCGAGGCTGGTCCCCGCGGCGACCGTCGCCCGGCCCCGATCGGCGTCGAGGTGGCGCACCCCGCGCATCGCCGTGGCGTCGAGCACGAGGCCACCCGAGTTCTGCGCCGCGTCGCCGTAGGCCCGGCCGAGGCCCCGCGCGACCACGCCCCGGCTCGGCCGCTCGCGCA
The DNA here is from genome assembly GCA_041159995.1 of Actinomycetota bacterium. GTDB lineage: Bacteria > Actinomycetota > Acidimicrobiia > IMCC26256 > IMCC26256 > IMCC26256. The sequence goes on from JBEAXD010000007.1 coordinate 6,621, forward strand.
CCGCGGCGACGACGTCCGCGTCGTCGAACGGATGGCGCACCTCGGCCCGCGACGGGGACGTGCCACCCCAGCCGGACAGGAGCACCTCGGCGCCGCGCCGCGCCTCAGTTCCCAACGAGGATCCCGATCCCGACGGTCACGACCCAGAGTGCGCCGAAGGCCTCGAGCACCCGATCGGAGAGCACGACCTCCTCCGGGGCGCCCGCCTCGCCGCGGTCGACGATGAACGCGTAGCGGAGGAACGCGAGGACGAAGGGGACGATGGACACCTCGTACCAGGGGAACCCGCCCTGGCCCTCGGCCTTCTCGAACGCCCACAGGCAGTACGCGACGAGGGTCACGCCGCTGGCGACGGCCCGCACGTACCCGAGGAACGAGGCCGAGTAGACCCCCAGGGTGCTGCGGACCCGGGCGGAGTCGGCACCGAGCTCGACCATCTCCGAGTACCGCTTGCCGGCCACGACGAACAGCGAGCCGAACGACGCGACGATGAAGAACCACACCGAGATCGGCACGTCCACCGCCACGGCTCCGGCCACCGTTCGCAGGACGAAGCCGGCTGCGACCATCCCGAGGTCGAGGACGGGGACCCGCTTGCCCCACAGGGAGTAGGCCGTGGTCAGGATGAGGTAGACGAGGACGACGACGGGCAGGCGCCAGCCGGTGAGGAAGCCCACGGCGAACCCGGCGGCGAGCAGTGCGACGCCGATGGTGCGCGCAGTGCCCACCGACACCTCGCCGGCGGCGATGGGGCGGAACCGTTTCGTCGGGTGAGCCCGGTCCGACTCGACGTCGGCGGCGTCGTTGAGCAGGTAGGTGCCGCTCGCCGCGAGGCAGAAGGCGACGAAGGCGATGGAGGCCTCGGCGAGGTCGGCGCGCTGGCCGAGCACGCCGGCGGCCGCAGGCGCCGCGAACACGAGCACGTTCTTGAGCCACTGCTTCGGGCGGCACGCACGCAGGAGGGGCGGCAGGTGGGAACGCCGCCCTCCGGGGCTCGCCGTGGTGGGGAGTTCCTGGGCCTCGGCCATGGGGTCTGCGTGACTCCGAGCGGGGAGCGGCCCCGCCGCGGCCCGGAAGGGGACCGGATCCTACAGCCGCACCCGACGCTCCCCCGT
>JBEAXD010000012.1:0-5200 GCA_041159995.1 Actinomycetota bacterium
GCGGTCGCGGCGTCGGAGATCTGGCTCGCCATCGCAGCGGTGATCCGGCCGCCCTCGACGAGGGTGGGCAGCGAGCGGATCTTGTCCCAGTTCGGTTCACGCGGACCCTCGTCGGCCGACACGCCGGCGAGCGGCACGATCTCGCGCTCGAAGAAGCCGGCGTCGCGGGCTCGGATGGCCCGCTCGTGCGACTCCACCGCGTAGGCCTCCATCGCCTCACGGGTGATGCCCCACCGTTCGGCGATCATCTCGGCGCCCCGGAACTGGCTCACCTCCTGGGTGCCGTACCGCGCCACCCAACCCTCGGACCCGGTGAACGGGTCGTCGAAACCCATCGGCTGGGCGACCGTCATCGCCGAGGAGATCGGGATCATGGTCATGTTCTGCACGCCCCCGGCGAGCACGACGTCGGTGGTGCCGCTCATGACGGCCTGCGCGGCGAAGTGCACCGCCTGCTGCGAGGAACCGCACTGCCGGTCGACGGTGGTCCCGGGGACCTCCTCCGGCAGCCCGGCGGCGAGCCAGCAGGTGCGGGCGATGTCGCCCGCCTGCGGTCCGATCGCATCGACGCAGCCGAACACGACGTCCTCGACCGCGAGCGGGTCGAGATCGTTGCGCCCGACGATCTCGCGGATGACGTGCGCGCCGAGATCCGCAGGATGGATGGCGCCGAGTCCGCCGCCGCGCCGCCCGACGGGGGTGCGCAGCGCATCGACGATGTAGGCCTCGGCCATGGGGACTCCCGGTGGGTGCGGCCGGCCCTGCCGGCGGGTGGGGACTACAGGATGGCCGACGCGACGCGGGCACGGTGCCAGCGGGCGTCGCCCCAGGACGACGCGAGCGCCCAGGTCCGCTTCATCCAGAGGTGCAGGTCGTACTCGTACGAGTACCCGATGGCACCGTGGCACTGCAGCGCGGCGCGCCCGGCGAGTTCGGCCGCGTCGCTCGCGTGCGCCTTGGCCATGGACACGTGGGTCGCAGCCTCGGGATCCCCGACCGCGATCGAGTGGGCGGCGCGGGCGACGAGGGGCCGGGCGAACTCGAGGGCGGTCCGGGCGTCCGCGAGGTGGTGCTTGACCGCCTGGAACGAACCGATCGGCGCGCCGAACTGTCGACGCTCGCTCGCGTACCCGACGGTCATCTCGACCATGCGGTGACCGAGGCCGAGCAGGACGGCCGCCGTGCCGAGCGCGCCCCGGTCGAAGGCGGCCGCCACCGCGGCTCCGCCCGCGAGCTCGGCCGCGTCGTCGATCGACCAGGTGACCTCGGCGAGGTGCCGACTGCGGTCGACGCTCTCGCACGGGACCAGACCGCACGCATCGGCCGGTACCGACCAGAGGTGCCCGTCCGCCTCGGCGAGGATGACGTCGGCCGAATCCGCGTCGAGGGCGAACGGCGCGTCGCCGATGAGGGTCGTGACGGTGCGCGGCCCACTGAGCAGCGGCGCGGCGACCACGGCGTGCTCCACGATCGGCTCCGGCAGCGCGACGCGACCGCACTCCTCGAGGAGCAGCACCAGGTCGACCATCGTCATGCCGAGGCCGCCCTCGGCCTCCGGCACGAGCACCGAGAGCACGCCCATCTCGGCGAGGAGGTCCCAGACCGCACCGCTGCGTCCGTCGGGGTTCTCCCATGCGGCACGCACGACCGCGGGCGTGCACTCGCGCGCGAGCAGGTCGCGCACCGCATCCCGGAAATCGGTCTGCTCCTCGGTGAAGGCGAACCGCACGGCTACTTCCTCGGCAGGCCGAGCACGCGCTCGGCGACGACGTTGCGCTGGATCTCGTTCGTACCCGCGTAGATGGGACCGGACAGCGAGAACTGCCAGCCCTTCGACCACGGCCCCTCGAGTTCGGCCCGGGGGCCGAGGATGCGCTGCGCGAGTTCGTGGATCCGGATGTCGAGTTCGGACCAGAAGATCTTCACCATCGAGGCCTCCGGCCCGGAGTGGCCGCCACCGCTCAGGGTCGTGACGACCTCGAGGGTCTGGAGGCGGTAGGCCTCGGCGTCGATCCACACCCGGGTGACGTCGTCGCGCAGGCCCGAGTCGGTCGGGTCCGCGTGCTCCCGCCAGAGGTCGACGAGCCGCCCGGCGGCGGCCGTGAACCTCCCCGGCGAGCGCAGGGTGAGACCGCGCTCGGAACCGGCGGTGGCCATCGCCACCCCCCACCCCTGGTGGACCTCGCCGAGCACGCAGTCGTCGGGGACGAACACGTCGTCGAGGAAGACCTCGGCGAAGCCCTCGTCACCGTCGAGGCGGCCGAACCCGCGCACGGTGACGCCCGGCGCGTCGAGGGGTACGAGGAAGTACGTGAGACCGCGGTGGCGTTCGGCCTCCGGATCGGAGCGGAAGAGGCCGAACATGTGGGTGCAGAACGCGCCGCGCGTGGTCCAGGTCTTCTGGCCGGAGAGGCGCCACCCGCAGGCCGCCTCATCACGGACCGCGCGGCTCTTCACCCCGGCGAGGTCGCTGCCCGCCTCGGGCTCGGACCAGCCCTGTCCCCAGGTCTCCTCGCCCGAGGCCATGCGCGGCAGGTAGCGGTCCTGCTGGGCCTGGGTGCCGAACATGAAGATCGACGGGGCGAGGAGGAAGATCCCGTTCTGGGTGACCCGCTGGGGTGCCCCGGCCCGGTAGTACTCCTCCTCGAAGATGATCCACTCCCACAGCGACGCGTCGCGTCCGCCGTAGGCCTCGGGCCAGGACACGACGGCGAGGCGGGCGTCGAAGAGGCGTCGCTCCCACGCGAGGTGCGCGGCGAAACCCTCACGGGTGTCCCCGGACGGCAGCGCCGGATCCGGCACGTTGGCCGCGAGCCACTCGCGCACCTCGCGGCGGAAGGCCTCCTCGGCGGGGCTGAACGTGAGATCCACGGGCGCTTCCAGGTCGACTGCCGGACCGCCAGAATGTACCGAACCGACCCGTCGCGCCCCGTAGCGACCGGGGTCGTCACCTCGCTCGGGATGGAAGAATGCCCCGGCCCCCACCGGAGAGGACCCCATGGCGGTCGACCAACCCAACCAGCGGACCGAGCGACGGGTCGACGGCAACGCGGCCTGGCTCAACGCGCTCCTCGACGCGATCGTCGTCATCACCCCGCACGGCGTGATCCAGCAGTGGAACGAGGCGGCCGAGCGGATGTTCGGCTGGCGCAGCGACCAGGCGGTCGGTCAGCTGTTCGCCGACCTGTGCATCCCGGAGGAGTACCGCGCCGCGCACGAGGCCGGCCTCACCCGGTGGCGCGAGACCGGCGTGCAGGTCGTGATCGGCAAGCGCCTCGAACTGCCGGCCCTGCGCGCCGACGGTCGCCAGATCGAGGTCGAGCTCACGGTCACCCTCGCCGAGGGCTGGTCGGGACCGGTGTTCGTCGGTTTCATCCGCGACATCACGGAACTGCGCGAGGCACAGCGGGCGGTCGAGACGAACGAGCACCGGTTCCGGGCGATCGTCGAACACTCCCCCGGCATCATCTCGATCCTCGGCCGGGACGGCTCGTGGCGATCCTCCACCACCGCCGGCTCGCGCATCCTCGGCTGGGAGCGCGGCATCGAACTCGAGGGCGGCATCTTCTCCCTCGTCCACCCCGACGACCTCGAGTACGCGATGGCGACGTTCAACGAGGTGGTGGCCGGCTCCCGAGGTCCGGACGAACCGGTCGAGTTCCGGGTCCGGGCCGCCGACGGGTCCTGGCACTGGATCGAGACCGCCGCCGACAACCTGCTCGAGGATCCGCTGGTCGACGCGATCGTGCTGCACTCCCGCGACGTCACCGAGCGACGCCGCCACGACACGCTCATGGCCCAGAGCAACGAACGCCTCTCCGCGCTCGTCGAGAACCTCAACGCGGCGGTGCTCGTCGAGGACTCGGACCGCCGGATGGCCATCGCCAACCAGCAGTTCTGCGACCTGTTCGGGATCCCGGTCCCACCGGCCGCTCTGCTCGGCAGCGACTGCGCGGCGGCGGCCGAGCAGTCCAAGGTGCTGTTCGTCGATCCCGAGGGTTGGCTGGCCAGCGTCGAGGCCGCCCTGGCCGGTGGCGAGCAGATCCTCGACGTCGAGTTCGGTCTCGCCGACGGCCGCACGGTCGAACGGGACTACATCCCGATCCGGGTCGACGACCGGGACGAGGGCCACGTGTGGATCTACCGCGACGTGACCGAACGCCACGAGATGGCGGCCCGCCGGGAGCGGTTGCTCGAGGCCGAGCGCGACGTGCGGCGGGCGATCGAGGACCAGAACGAGCGCCTCCGTGAACTCGACCGGCTGAAGTCGGACTTCGTGGCGAACGTGTCGCACGAGCTGCGCACGCCGCTCACCTCGATCATGGGGTTCGCCGAGCTCCTCACCGACGGGGAGTCCGGCGGCCTGAGCGACGAGCAGGCCGAGTACCTCGCGGTGATCCGTCGATCGAGTGAACGCATGCTCGCGCTCGTGACGGACCTGCTGCTCCTGTCCCGCCTCGAGACCCGCAGCATCCCGATCGAATGGGCCGAGGTGTCGGTCCCCGAACTCGTGCGCGAGTCGACGGGGGAGCTCTCGAACGCGGCCCGGACCAAGGGCGTCCTCGTCACCGACGCCTGCGACGACGGGCCGCCCGCCCGGGGCGACCACATGCGGCTGCGCCAGGTGCTCGACAACCTCGTGTCGAACGCCACGAAGTTCACCCCGGAGGGCGGCAGCGTCGCGGTACGGGCCACCCACGACGACCAGGGTTGGCACATCGCGGTCACCGACACCGGCATCGGCATCCCGGCCGACGAGGTGCCCCGCCTGTTCGACAAGTTCTTCCGGGCCTCCAACGCCCGGGACGGGAACGTGCCCGGCACCGGGCTGGGGCTCGCGATCTCCCACGCGATCGTGGAGCTCCACGACGGCCACCTCACCGTCGAGAGCGTGCTGGGCGAGGGCACCACCATCACGGTGCACCTGCCCGCCTGAGGTCGCTCAGACCTGCCCGGTGGCGCGCGCCTTGGCCCAGCGGTAATCGGCCTTGCCCGAGGGCGACCGCACGATCTCGTCGACGAGGTGCACCTCACGGGGCGCCTTGTAGCGGGCGAGGAGCGTGTGGCAGTGCTCCGCGAGCGTCTCGACCCCGGGCTGCGACCCGGGCCGGGGCTTGACCACCGCGGCGACGCGCTCACCCCAGCGCTCGTCGGGTACCCCGACCACCACGACGTCGAAGACGTCGGGATGGCTCTTGAG
>JBEAXD010000042.1:0-13725 GCA_041159995.1 Actinomycetota bacterium
GAGCGGTGCGAGGACGACGTCGGCCCCCCACACCGCGTGGTCGTAGCCGCCCGGGAGGTAGGGGCCGAACGCGTCCTCGCTCGCATGGCCGAAGGGGCCGTGGCCGCAGTCGTGACCGAGCGCGATCGCCTCGGCCAGCGCGACGTTGAGCCGGACGGCCCGCGCGATGCCGGTGGCGACCTGCGCGACCTCGAGTGCGTGGGTGAGTCGCGTGCGCTGGTGATCCTCCGGGAAGATGAACACCTGGGTCTTCCCGGCGAGCCGGCGGAACGCCGTGGCCCGGTGCAGGATCCGATCGCGGTCCCGTTCGAAGCAGGTGCGCTCGGGATCGGGTTCCTCGGCGCGGGCCCGATGGCCAGCGCCGTCGGCGAGGGTCGCACCGCGGGCGAGCCAGGCCGCCTCCGCCTCCTCGCGGGCGATCCGCCCGACCGCGGCCGGGAGGTCGATCGCCGCCGCGGAGTCCGCGTGGGCCAGCACGACCGCGCCGGCGTCGTCATGGCCGTGCATCGTGGCGGCCCAGGCTCGGGCGCGCTCGGTGAGGTGCGCTCCGTCGACGCCGGGTTCGGGCGGGGTGGTCGGCTCGTCCATCGGGGTCGATGGTAGCGACGGGGTACGACGACGCCCCCGGGGCCCGCGGGCCGCCCGGGGGCGCGGCCGTCGTGGTCCGGGGCCCGGACCGGGCGGATCAGGCCGTGGTGCCCGGACCGGTGGCCTCGAGCGCGGCGTGGGCCGCTGCCAGTCGGGCGAGGGGCACCCGGTAGGGCGAGGCCGACACGTAGTCGAGACCGACCTCGTGGCAGAAGTGGACCGAGGTCGGGTCGCCACCGTGCTCACCGCAGATGCCGAGCTTGATGTCGGGTCGCACGGCGCGGCCCTTCTCCTTCGCCCAGCGGATGAGCTCGCCGACACCCGTACGGTCGAGCTGCTCGAACGGGCTCACCGTCAGGATCTTGTCCTCGAGGTAGACCGGCATCATGCGACCCTCGACGTCGTCGCGGCTGAACCCGAACGTCATCTGCGTGAGGTCGTTCGTGCCGAACGAGAAGAACTGCGCGGTCTCGGCGATCTCCCCGGCCGTGATCGCCGCGCGCGGCGTCTCGACCATCGTGCCGACGAGGTAGTCGACGCGGAGACCCTGCTCGGCGAACACCGCCTCGGCCTCGGTGCGGATCCAGCCGTCGAGGAGTTCCATCTCGGTCCGGATGACCGTGAGCGGGACCATGATCTCGACCTGCGGGTCGCCCCCGGCCCGCTTGCGCGACACCGCGGCCTCGAGGAGTGCGCGCACCTGCATGCGGTAGAGCGCGGGCTTGAGGATCCCGAGGCGACAGCCGCGGATCCCGAGCATCGGGTTCGCCTCCTCCCACCGCTTCACCGCGGCCCAGAGGTGCTCGGCCTCGGGATCGGCGGACCCCCGGATGAACGCCGCGGTGCGGCGCGCCTGCAGTTCGTCGTGGTGCGGGAGGAACTCGTGCAGTGGCGGGTCGAGGAGGCGCACCGTCACCGGCTTGCCGTCCATCGCCTCGAGGATGCCCTCGAAGTCGGTCCGCTGCTGGTCGAGGAGTGCGGCCATGGCGGACGCCTCGGCCTCCGGGGTGTCGGCGAGGATCATCGCCTGCACGATCGGGAGGCGGTCGCCGAGGAACATGTGCTCGGTCCGGCAGAGGCCGACGCCCTCGGCGCCGAACTCGATGGCCTTCTCGCAGTCCTCCGGGAGGTCGGCGTTCGTGCGCACCTTGAGCGTGCGGAACTCGTCGGCCCAGCCGAGCACGATCCCGAACGGACCGCTCGGCTCCGGGGTGACCACCGCCACCTCGCCGACGACGACCTCACCGGTCGTGCCGTTGATCGAGATGAGGTCGCCCTCGTGCACGACCGTGGTCGTGGAGGCGCCGTCGGCCCCGGCCTGCTCGACCGTGAAGCACTTGCGCCCGAGGTCGATCTGGAGCGCGTCGGCGCCGCAGATGGCGGGCTTGCCCATACCACGGGCCACCACGGCCGCGTGCGACACGAGGCCGCCGCGGGACGTGAGGATGCCCTCGGCGGCGATCATCCCGTGGAGGTCGTCCGGGGACGTCTCGGGACGGACGAGGATCACCCGCTCCCCGGCGACCGCCGCGGCCTCCGCGTCGTCGGCGGTGAAGTACACCCGGCCGACCGCGGCGCCCGGGGACGCGTTGAGGCCCTTGGCGATCGAGGTGTAGGAGGCCTTCGGGTCGAACTGCGGGTGGAGCAGCTGGTCGAGCTGCGCGGGCTGCACGCGCAGCACGGCCTCCCGCTTGTCGATCATCCCCTCCTCATGCATCTCGACCGCCATGCGCAGCGCCGCCGCGGCGGTCCGCTTGCCCACACGGGTCTGGAGGATGAAGAGGCGACCCTGCTCGATCGTGAACTCGATGTCGCACATGTCGCGGTAGTGCTGCTCGAGGGTGTCCATGATGGCGAGGAGCTGCTTGCGGCTCTCCGGGAACTCGTTCTCCATGGCGTCGAGCGGCTCGGTGATGCGGATGCCGGCCACCACGTCCTCACCCTGGGCGTTCTTGAGGAAGTCGCCGTACCCGACGTTCTCGCCGGTCGACGGGTTCCGGGTGAACGCCACGCCGGTCCCCGAGTCGTCGCCCTTGTTGCCGAACACCATGGTCTGCACGTTGACCGCGGTCCCGAGGTCGTCGGCGATGCCCTCCATCTTGCGGTAGGTCTTCGCACGATCGCCGTTCCACGAGCGGAACACGGCCTCGACCGCGTGTGCGAGCTGCTCCTGCGGAGTGTCCGGGAAGTCGATCCCCGCCTTCGCCCTCACGATGCCCTTGAAGGTCGCGACGAGCCCCTGGAGATCCTCGGCGCTCAGCGCGGTGTCGACCGCGACGCCCTTGGACTCCATCAGGTCGTGGAGGGCCTCCTCGAACAGATCGGCCGGGACATCGAGCACGATCTTGCCGAACATCTGCACGAATCGGCGGTACGAGTCGTACGCGAACCGCTCGTTGCCGGTCTGCTTGGCGAGGCCACGCACCGACGCGTCGTTGAGCCCGAGGTTGAGGACGGTGTCCATCATCCCCGGCATCGAGAACGCGGCACCCGAGCGCACCGAGACGAGCAGCGGGTCCTCGGCGTCACCGAGTCGCTTGCCCATGTCGCCCTCGAGAGCGGCGAGGGCGGCTGCGACCTCGTCCATGAGTCCGTCGGGGATCGTGTCGCCGCCGGCCATGTAGGCCTTGCAGGCGTCGGTCGTGATCGTGAAGCCGGGGGGTACCGGAAGACCCATCTTCGTCATCTCGGCGAGGTTCGCGCCCTTGCCACCGAGGAGGAACTTCTGCTCCTTCGAGCCCTCTGCGAACGCGTAGACGTACTTCATGGTTTCGTGGATCCTCACGGTCTCGGGTAGACGGGGAAGGTTAGAGGAAGCGCGCGCTCAGCGGCGCTTCGATACCGGGGCGGCGACGACGAGCGTCCGGGCCAGCCGGTCGTGGAGGCCCTGCCGGTTCGGGTCCCAGAGCCAGAACAGCACCGCGCCGAGGCCCAGCAGCAGGCCGGGCAGGGAGTAGAAGAGCGCCGTCGTCACCGCCACCGGGATGAGGAATCGCACGAAGGCGGCGCCCCAGGTGGCCGGCGATCCATCGACCCGGACCACCTTGGTCCCCCGGAGCCGCATGCCGAGCGTCCGGCCGGTGATGGCCGTGGACGGCACGAGGTAGGCGAGGCCGGCGAGCGCGCTCAGCACGAGGATCACGGTGCCCGGACCCCGCAGTTCCTCCTGCGCGTCGGCGAGTCGCTCGGCCGCCCTCGTGTCGGCCCGCTCCGCGGCCCGCTCCGCGTCCTCGGCCGCGTCGAGCTCGGCGCGGGCTGCGGCCCTCGCCGCGCTCCCCCTCGCCTCGGCCAGTTCGTCCTCGGCGCGGGCACGGGCGTCCTCGGCGTCGCGCAGCGCCTCCGACGCCTCGACCCGCGCGTCGCGCGCCGCTTCGATGCGCGCGGTGTCGGCCGGGTACTGCGACTCGATGACGCGCTGGCCGCCGATCTGACAGACGAAGACCAACAGGATGATGACGGTCAGGTCGAAGACCATGGCGAGGATCCGGGGCCGCGTGTCGGCGAGCGACATCCCCGGGCGCAAGGGGATCACCGCTCGACGCGAGCGCTGGGACAGCGGACCGCCGCCGACGACGCGTGACGCACCGGGTGCCGGGGCCTCCGGTGCGGCGATGACGAGATCGGGCTGCGCGGGCTCGGGCTCCGAGCGCAGGCGATCCTCGTCGTGGCGGGCGCGTTGGGCCGGATCGGAGAGCACGTTCCAGGCTTCGTTGAGGCGCGCCCGCTGCGCCCGGTTCGCCGCACGCTGCTGCTCGCCGGCCCCCTCGTCGGCGGCGTTCAGCGCGTCGAGGCGTCCGCGGTAGGCCTCTCGGATCTCCTCCTTGGTCGCGTCCGACGCGACCCCGAGCAGCTCGTAGTGATCCATGTCAGCGGGGCAGCCTCTCGTGGAGGTGAGCCACGAGCGCGTCGATCGGAATCCGCTCCTGGGTCATCGTGTCGCGGTCCCGGACGGTGACCGCGCGGTCCTCGACCGTGTCGAAGTCGACGGTGATGCAGATCGGGGTCCCGACCTCATCCTGACGGCGGTAGCGCCGGCCGATGGAGCCCGCGAGATCGACGTCGATCATCCAGTGCGGGCGGAGCATCCCGGCGACCTCGTCCGAGACGGGGACGAGGGTGTCGTTCTTCGAGAGGGGCAGCACGGCGGCCTTGATCGGGGCGAGGCGGGGGTCGAGGCGCAGCACCGTGCGGGTCTCGGTCTTGCCCGCAGGGGTCTCGACCTTCTCCTCGGTGTAGGCCGCGAGCAGGAAGGCGAGCGTGGCCCGATCGGCGCCGGCGGCCGGCTCGATCACGTGGGGGACGTACCGCCGGTCCTGCTCCTGATCGAAGTACGAGAGGTCCTGCCCCGAGAACTCGGCGTGCTGCTTGAGGTCGAAGTCGGTGCGGTTGGCGATGCCCTCGAGTTCGCCCCAGCCCCACGGGTACATGAACTCCACGTCGGCGGTGCCGGTCGAGTAGTGCGACAACTCGTCGGTCTCGTGCTGGCGCAGGCGGAGCATGTCCTCGGGGATGCCGAGGTCGGTGTACCAGGACAATCGGGCGTCGCACCAGTACTGGAACCACTTCGCGCCCTCCTCGGGCGGCACGAAGAACTCCATCTCCATCTGCTCGAACTCACGGGTCCGGTACACGAAGTTGCCCGGCGTGATCTCGTTGCGGAACGACTTGCCGACCTGCGCGATGCCGAACGGTGGCTTGCGGCGCATCGTGGTCTGCACGTTCACGTAGTTGACGAAGATCCCCTGCGCGGTCTCCGGACGCAGGTACGCGACGGAGGCACCGTCCTCGACCGGACCGACGAAGGTCTTGAACATGAGGTTGAAGTTGCGGGCCTCGGTGAACGAGTCCTTCGTGCCGCAGTTCGGACATGCGCCCGAATCCGGGAGCTGATCGGCCCGGAAGCGCTCGTTGCACTGCTTGCAGTCGACGAGGGGATCGGTGAAGGTCGCCAGGTGACCACTGGCCTCCCAGACCCGCGGGGCCATGAGGATCGCCGCGTCGAGGCCCACCACGTCGTCCCGGAGCTGGACCATGGTCCGCCACCACGCGTCCTTGACGTTGCGCTTGAGCAGCACGCCGAGGGGTCCGTAGTCCCAGGTGGACCGGAACCCGCCGTAGATGTCGGAGGAGGGGAAGACCAGACCGCGTCGCTTCGCGAGGTTGACGACACGGTCCATGAGGTCGGACTTGGCCATGGACGCGACAGGCTAGTGAAGCGGGCCACCCCACCCGTGCACGGCCGTCAGAGCAGGGCCGCGCTCCGGAGTCGGCGCTCCGAGTGGTGCTCGAGCGCCGCGATGCCGAGGCGCTCGACCTCCGCGATGACCTCCGGCGCCGGGGGCTCGGCCATCGCTCGGTGCAGCCCGCCGGAGACGAGGAGGTCGAGGAGGGTCAGACCCTCGGGGGTGATCCGCGTGCCACCGATCCGCCCGCAGCCGCCGCAGAGCACCCCACCCTCGGCGAGATCGATGGCCGGGTACTCGTCGGCCGACTCGCCACAGCGCACGCAGGCCTCGAGGAACGGACGGAACCCCTCGAGCGACAGCGCCTTCCAGAAGAACGCGGGCGTGATCACCGGGGACGGGGTCGCGTCGAGCGTGCGCAGTGCACCGACCAGCATTCGATGCAGGGCGGGATTCGGCTCGCGATCCGGTGACAGCTGATCCACCACCTCGAGGATCGCCGCCGCCCGGGTGAGGTTCGTGTAGTCCTCGCGCACGCTGCGGAGCACGTCGATGACCTCGACCTGGGTGACGACGTCGAGATCCCGTCCCCGGTAGCACTGCACGACGATGTTCGTCGGGGGCTCGAGCCGGGCTCCGAACCGGCTCCCACTCCGTCGCACTCCCTTGGCGACGGCCCGCACCTTGCCGTGATCCGCGGTGAAGATCGTGACGATGCGATCGGCCTCGCCGAGCTTCACGGTGCGCAGGACCACACCCTCGTCGCGGTACAGCCCGGCCATGGGTCGAGTGTAAACGACACCCATGGGATTCACCGGGCTGCGCCGTGGCCCGGCCGCGGGTTCAGGCGCCGTCGACCCCGCCGAAGCGACGCTCGCGCTGCTGGTACTCGGCGATCGCCGCCCGCAGGTCCCGGGTCCGGAAGTCGGGCCAGAGCACGTCGGTGAACACGAACTCGGAGTACGCCGACTCCCAGAGCAGGTAGTTCGAGATCCGGTACTCCCCCGAGGTCCGCACCACGAGGTCCGGATCGGGCATGTCCGGTGCGTACATGTGCCGCGAGATCGTCCGCTCGTCGATGCGCTCCGGATCGATCCGTCCGGCGGCCACGCCCCGGGCGATGGCCCGGACCCCGTCGGTCAGTTCGGCCCGTCCGCCGTAGTTGAAGGCGAACGTGAGCGTCATGCGCCGATTGCGAGCGGTGAGCGCCTCGGTGTCCTCGATGTGCCGCACGACGCGCTTGGGGACCCGACCGCCACGCCGGCCGATGAACCGGACCCGCACGCCCCGCCGGTCGAGGTCGTCGCGCCGACGCAGCAGCAGGGACTCGTTGAACCGCATGAGGAACCGCACCTCGTCGAGCGGCCGCCGCCAGTTCTCGGTCGAGAACGCGTACACGGTGAGCCAGGAGATGCCGAGGTCGAGCGCGCCCTCGACCGTGTCGAACAGCGCCTCCTCCCCTGCGGCGTGGCCGTCCGTGCGCTTGAGGCCGCGCCGTTGGGCCCAGCGTCCGTTGCCGTCCATCACGATGGCGACGTGGGCCGGGATACGGCGCGGATCGAGGCCTTCGTTCACGGGTGGAGAACCTAACCGTTGCCGACCGCGGACCGGGTCCGCGCCGAGGTCACCGAACGGTGATCTCGCCCTCCATGCCACCGGAGCGGTGGCCGGGCAGTGAGCAGTAGAAGACGTACTCGCCCGCCTCGAGCGCGACGACCCCGGTGTCGGAGTCGCCCTTGCCGCTCACCTCGAGGATGAACCGCGGCACGCCCTCGATCACGAGGTTGTGCGCCCCGGTCTCGACGTTGTCGAGCATGATCCGGACGTTGCCGGGCTCGGTCGTGATGCGATCCGGTTCGAAGTACAGGTTGCCGGCGTCGACGGTGACCGAGTCGACCACCGGTCCCTTCGGCGGCACGTAGGCGCCACCGTCCGAGGACCCGCCGCAGGCCGACAGTCCGACCGCCAGCGCGAACGCCGACACGAGGACCACCGCGGTGCGCCGCACGATCAGCCCTCGGCCCCGGTCGCGCCGGAGGCACCGCTCGCGCCGCTCGCCCCGGCGACGGCCTCACCCACGATCATCGTCGCGACCATGCCGGCGGCCTTGTGCCCGGGGATCGAGCAGTAGAACGGGTACTCGCCGGGCTCGAGCTCGACCTTCCCGCGATCCTCGTCGGGAGGTCCGACCCGGAGCTCGAAGCCGGCGTACTTCGCATCCTCGAACACGAGCGTGTGCGCGCCGCCCTCGTTGATGTAGTCGATCTCGATGATGCCCGCCGAGGTCGTGTACTCCTTCTGGTCGAACTTGAGCGTGGCGAGTGCGCGCACGGGCACCGTCGCGACGACGGGACCCTCGGGCGGCTGGTACCCGCCGGCCTCCTCCTCCTTCTCCCCGGCCGAGGGGCCGAGGGTCAGCGTGCCCAGGCCGACGGTGAGGATCACGACGAGGGCACCCAACACCCACATGGGCGAGGTGCGGGCCTTGGCGGCCGCGACGATCGTGGCGACGACGAGGATGGCGATCGTGAGGATCGTGGCGACGAGCACCGACCCGTCCTTGCCCGACACGAGCAGGAGCCGCGAGGTGTTGAGCACGCCGAAGGCGACGGCGAGGATCGAGCACACGGGCAGCAGCAGCAGCGGCAACCAGAACCGGTCCCGACGCTCCTCGCGCCGGCGCTCGGCCTCGGTCCGGACGGCCGGTGCGGCCGGGCGTTCGGCCACGGCCACGGTGCCCTCGCCGGAGGACTCGGTCTCGGTGGTGGGTGCGTCCTGGTCGGTCATCTACTGCCTCAGCCCCATGTCGATCAGTTCTCGGTCCATCTCACGCAGCGCTCGGTCCGGTCGGTTCCGCAGTTCCTCGGCGGCCGCCCATCGGAAGAAGATCACCGCGATGATCGCCCAGATGAACAGCCCGGCCCCGATCTTCATGATGAGGCCGGCGATCAACTGGTCGTTCAGCGGGTCGATCCCCCACAACTTCGGGAGTTCCGCGTAGCGACGATACAGCGGCCGCGAGCCGAAGGTGAGAAACGTGGCCGGCACCGTGGGCACCACCGACTGGAGGAAGAGGAACACGATCTTCATCGGGGCGGTGAGGCGGGGAACCTCCGGGAGCGGGCTCAGGATCGGCATCCAGATCACGAAGGCCGAGAGCACCAGCGCTGCGTGGACCACGAAGTGGAACGGCGCCGAGCGGAGGGCCAGATCGACGACCGCCGGCCAGTGGGTGATGACGATCATCACGTTGAAGAGGACGAGCGCCGGCAGGAACCGGGACCACCACTGCACGATGCGCAGCAACCGTCCGGGGAGCGCCAAGCGCATCATCCAGCCGGGGGTCCCCATGAGGAGCAACGGTGCGGCGAGGAGGGTGTACAGCAGGTGCTGCACCATGTGGACGCTGTACATCGACCCCTCGGCGACGTCGTGCACCGGCCAGTCGGAGGCGAGCAGGATCGTCGCGGCGCCGAGGGAGAACGAGACGACCTGGAGTCGGGTGACCGGGGGCTCGCCGGGCGGGACCAGCAGGGGTCCACGCCGCACCGCGAGGATCGCGTACGTCGCGACGAGGGCGGCGACGAGCAGCCAGACCTCAGGATGAGGCTGCCACGCGGGGATCGCGGCGCCGACCATGATCGATCAGGTGTCCGCGAGGCCCGAGAGGGTGAGCAGGACGATCGTGTACAGGATGAGCGATCCCACGAACCCGACCATGAACAGTCGACGGAAGATCTTGCGGTCGGTCTTGAGGTGCATGTACCAGCCGATGACGATGAAGAACTTCGCGATCGCGCTGATGACGAGGATGGCCGTGAGCACCGACTCGGGCACGGCCTTGTCGAGGTAGTACGCGGCGATCTCGAACCCGGTGATCACGCAGAGGATCACCGCGATCATCACGTACTGGAAGGGCGACGGGTGCGGGTGCTCCTCGCCCGGCAGCATCGGGAGGTCCGAGTGCCCGTGCAGCAGCGCGTGGTCGTGCGCCGGTTCGAGTTCGGTGGTGGTCTCGGACACGGTCCCCCCTGCTACGGGATGAGGTAGACGACGGCGAAGATCACGATCCACACCACGTCGACGAAGTGCCAGTAGAGCCCCGAGACCTCGACGGCCTCGGCGTCACGCTGCCCGAGTTTGCCCTGCATGGCCATGCCCCAGAGCGACATGAGCCAGACGATGCCGACCGACACGTGGAGGCCGTGGAGGCCGGTCGCCACGTAGAAGATCGAGCTCGAGACGTTGGTGCGGAGGGACATGCCCTCCCGGTAGAACTCGGTGAACTCGAAGACCTGCCCGCCGATGAACAGGATCCCGAAGACGGCGGTGGCCATCACCCAGACCTTGAAGCGACGCATGTCGTTGCGCTGGATCGCGGCGAGGGCCAACACCATCGTGAGGCTCGACATCAGGAGGATGAACGAGGTCACCGAGGTGAACGGGATGTTGTAGAGCGACCGCGGCGTCGGGCCGGCGAGGTTCCGGTTGCGGTACAGCAGGTACGTGGTGATGAACGCGCCGAAGAACAGGCAGTCCGAGGACAGGAACACCCACATGCCGAGCTTGGTGTTGGTGACCCCCGCGCTGGGCGCCGGGTGGTCGCCGTGCGTGTCGTGGGTGATGGGGAGTGCGGCCTGGGCCATGGCTCAGTCCTCCGCCGTGCCGGGCTCGATGGCCCAGCCGTACATGCCGAACAGGAGCAGCAGCACACCGGGGATGGCGAGCCACGGGTTCTTGTAGACCGCGGCGTAGCCGATGACCGGCAGACCGGCGGCGAGCACGAGCGGGAAGTACGAGGGCGATGGCAGGTGGATGCTCGACACGTCCACCGCCGCGTCCTCCCCGGATCCACCGGCGGGCAGGCGCACGAGGCGGCCCTGGTCGTCCTCGGTGTACTTCCGGTGCCAGAAGTCGTCCCGGGCCTCGACCTTCGGGATCGCCGCGAAGTTGTACTCCGGGGTCGGCGACGGGATGCTCCACTCGAGAGTGCGGCCGTCCCACGGGTCGGCCGGGGCGATCGGCCCCCGCTTCCACGACCAGACCGCGTTGCTCACGAAGAGCAGGGTGGCCAGGGCGATGATGAAGCCGCCCGCCGTGACCACGAGGTTCAGGGTGTCCCACCCGAGCCCCTCGGTGTAACGGTAGGTGCGTCGCGGCATCCCGGTGAGCCCGAGGAAGTGCATCGGGAAGAACGTCAGGTTGAACCCGACGAAGAGCACCCAGAACGAGAGCTTGCCGAGGCGCTCGTTCATCATGCGACCGAACACCTTCGGGAACCAGTACACGATGCCGCCGAGGATCGCGAAGACGAGACCGCCGAACAGCACGTAGTGGAAGTGCGCCACCACGTAGTAGGTGTCGGTCTGCTGCGTGTCGGCGGGCACGATCGAGTGCGTGACGCCGGACAGCCCGCCGAGGGTGAACATCGCGATGAATCCGAGCGAGAACAGCATCGGGACGTTGAGTTTCACCGACCCGCCCCACACGGTGCCGAGCCAGTTGAAGATCTTCACACCGGTCGGTACGGCGATGAGCATGGTGGCCAGACCGAACGCCGAGATGGCCACCGGTCCGAGACCCGTCGCGAACATGTGGTGCGCCCACACGCCCCAACCCATGAATCCGATCGCGATCCCGGAGAACACCACGACCGAGTAACCGAACAACGGCTTGCGGGACATCACCGGGAGGATCTCCGAGACGATGCCCATGCCCGGCAGGATGAGGATGTACACCTCGGGATGGCCGAACAGCCAGAACAGGTGCTGGTACAGCAGTGGATCGCCACCGTTCTGGGCGACGAAGAAGTTCGTGAGGTAGTTCCGGTCGAAGAACACCATGATGAGCGCCGCGGTGACGATCGGCAGCGCGAACACGGTGAGGAAGGCGACCACGAGCATCATCCAGACGAACACGGGCATGCGCATGAGGGTCATGCCCGGCGCCCGCATGTTCAGGATGGTGACGACGAAGTTGATCGCCGAGGTCGTCGAGCCGATGCCCAGCATGATGAGGCCGATGACCCAGAAGTCCGGACCGCGTCCGGGCAGGTACCCGGCGCTCATCGGCGTCGATGTGAGCGGCGTGTAGCCGAACCACCCGCCGTTCGGCATGTTCGCGATGCCGGTGAAGAGGCTCGAGTAGATGAAGAGCCCGCCGAACAGGAACACCCAGAACCCGAACATGTTCATGCGCGGGAAGGCGACGTCCCGGGCCCCGATCATGATCGGGATGAGGTAGTTGCCGAACGCCACGGCCATCGGCATGCCCACCAGGAACACCATGGTCGTGCCGTGCATCGTGAACATCGCGTTGTACTGCCCGGCGGTCAGCACGGTGCCGTTCGGGCCGGCGAGTTGGAGCCGGATGAGCAGCGCCTCGATGCCGGCGATCACGAAGAAGATGAGCGCGGTCGTCCCGTAGAGGATGCCGATCTTCTTGTGGTCGATGGTCGTGAACCACGACCAGAAGCCCGACGTCTCCTTCGGGCGGCGGAACAGGTCGAGCCCACCGGACTCGACCGGTGCGGGCATCACCTCAGGGACGGCCGTCACAGCCTGACCTCCATCACTTCTGACCCAGCAGGTAGTCGACGATCACATCCGCCTCGGCGCTCGTCATGAGCGGGAGGGGCTTGCCGTTCTGGGAGATCGGCGTCGTGTAGGACGGCATCCCGACGCAGGTCGCCGGCGGTGGCAGGCGGCACTCCTGGGACTGCATCGGGATCATCGAGGGCGCGTTCATGATCCATCGCTTCAGGTTGGCGCGGTTCGTCCGGTACATGCCGCCGGCGAAGTACTGCCGGCTCGCGAGGTGCGTGAGGTTCGGGCCGTAGTTCGGCGTGGCCGAGTTGTCGAACACGTGGCAGTTCACGCACTGGTACTTCTTGCCGGTGAGGTTCGCGACCTCGCCCTCGTAGGCCTGGGCGGGCCCGTCCTGCTGGGCCGCGATCCACTTCGCGTAGTCGGCCTTCGACTCGACCTTCACCCAGAACTTCATGTTGGCGTGCGAGAGACCGCAGTACTCGGCGCAGGCGCCCCGGAACAGGCCGGGCTCCTCGGAGGCCGTGATCGTGAGCACGTTGGTCCGGCCCGGCACGACGTCCTTCTTGCCCGAGAGTTCGGGGACCCAGAAGGAGTGGAGCACGTTGTCCGAGGTCTCGGAGAACGTGATCTTCGCCCCGACCGGGACGTGGAGCATGGTCGAGGTCACGACCTTCTCGTCGACCCCGAACTTCGGCTGGTTCGCCTTGTACTGGAACTCCCACCACCACTGCTTGCCCACGACCTCGACCTGCAGGGCCTCGGACTTCGGCGGGGTGTCGGCGAGCTTGAAGATGAGGCTGATCGTGGGCACGGCGACGGCGGCGAGGAGCAGGGCCGGGAGGATCGTCCAGCCGATCTCGAGGACGGAGTTGCCGTGGGTCTGCTTCGGATTCCGCTTGCCGTCGTTGTCCCGGTACCGCAGGGCCACGAAGACGGTGGCGAGGCAGACGCCGATGCCGATGACGATCGCGATCACCCAGATCGGGTTGATCAGGTTCGCGATGTCCTTCGCGTTCTGGCCCTTCGGCGACAACGAGTTCTGGCCGTTGTCGTTCGCACAGGCCGCCAGCACCGACGGGACTGCGAGGAGGAGTGCGATCCGCCGCACCCGGCTCCACCCCAGCTTCTGCCTCATTCCGCCATCCCCACGCCGACCGGAGCCGGAGGCGCTGATTCCTCCGGGCGATGCATCCCTGACGCGTTCGGGACACTAGCGCCGCCGCTCGCGAGATCGGCAACTTCTGCGGGCCCCTGCGGCAAGTCGCGCATTGCGCGTCCCGGGCCCCGTCGGTGCAGCGGGACCGCACTCCGTCCGGTGCCACGCGTCGGGTGGCTAGAGGCCGAGGCGATCGAGTGCGTGCGCCCGACGCTGCCAGTCCCGGTCGACCCGGACGCGGGTCTCGAGG